>CAZHBL010000035.1:0-19246 GCA_964530105.1 uncultured Pirellulales bacterium
CCGATGCACAAAAGAGGCTGGACCTATTTTCGCATTAATGGCATCGTAGGCGAACGGGAAATTACCGGCCGGGGATGCATCCCTTTTGTCTATAACGCGGCCAAAGAACACCCGGCATGGCTGACCTTGAAAATCGGTGAAGACCTCGAAATAACCGATTGCAGCCGCGGCGCGTATTTACGGCAAGGCGACCAGGCCATTGCCGCTTATGAGCCGGGAACTTTCTTCAAGGGCCTGGCCCGGCCGTGGATGGGGATGCACGCAGCCAATATCGTACGCCGGGACGCCGCCGAACAGCGAATATGGTTCCAGAGCGAATGGGCTCAAAACGAAACAGACGCGATTATCGCGATCTTCCACAAAGAGCAACAAAACAATACGGATTTGATCTATACGATCGATATGGAAAATGACCTAATCAAGACCATAACATTCGACGTTAACGACCGGGCACGGGGCTCGCTGATATTCTCATACATCCAGGAAATAGACCAGCTCGCCAATCAGTTCACCGAGCCGGCTATATCCGCCGGCTCACAACCCCTCACCCAACAAAGCCCCGGCATCAAATGGCTAATCTACCTGGCCCAGGGGAATCTGGGTAAATAGGCCTGAAAAACGCTTAAAAACAGTGATTCTTTCAGAGAAATGCCAGGTTAGCGGGGATGTACAAAAAAAATATTGGCAAAAGTACGAAAAAAGATGTAACATTGCAGTTACATCCACGCCTAAGCCTGTATTGCGACTCAAACCGGCCCTTGGTCCGGCTGAATTGTTAATCGTATTTGGAGGTACCACAAAATGGTAAAGAGGAACTACATTATACTCGCCGTGGGGATAAGTCTGCTTGTTCTCGCAACATCGGCTGGAGCACAAGATGAGCAGTGGCTGCAATATCATTCCGAACGGGAGGCGCAGCAGATCGTAGGCGGCATGTCATCGAGCCGGACAGTAACCTCTAATAAGCCGCAGGATGTAAAGCTGCCGGAATTCAAAACTAAACAGCAGTTTTTCATTGAGTGGGCGACCCCTATGGTGAAGAGCGGCTGGCTGTGGATAGCCCTGGATCGTACCAGCGAACAGGGGAAGTGGGACCGTTTGTTCATCGACTCAAACGGCAATGGCCATCTCGATGATGAAGACGCGATAACGGCATACCGAACGGATCAGTATTCCACATATTTCGGCCCTGTTAAGGTAGTATTCGAAGGAGAAGATGGGCCCATATCGTATCATCTGAACTTCAGATTCTACGACTATAACGAACAAAACAGACGGCTGTATATATATTCAGGCGGATGGTACGAGGGTGAGGTCACCGTAGCAGGCCAGAAGAAGTACTGTGTGCTGATTGATTATAATACGAATGGCACATTTAACGACAAATCCCTTCAAGCCGGTGACTCCGACAGAATCAGGATCGGCAAAAAAGGAAGCGAGGATACCCGTTTTTTGGGCAATTATATCGAGGTTGATGATGTGCTGTATCAGACCGAGATTGCCCGTGATGGTGCGTTCATAAAGTTGGCCAGGGCCGAAGATGTCAAATTCGGCAATATAAAGCTCCCGGAGACGATAACAAAATTTGCCGCAGGTGGCGAGAACGGACTGTTCACTCGTGAGATGAAAAATGGTGTAGCCAGGCTACCGGTCGGAAAATATCACATAGAACACTGGGAGATCGACCGCAAAGACGATAAGGGCAAGAGCTGGACAATGCGAGGCTACGGCTTCTCCGAAAGGGGTGATCTCGAAATTAAAGAGGAGGCCGAGACGGCCCTTGAGATCGGCGAGCCGATTACGGCCGGGCTGCAGGTTCAACCGAACGGCGAGAACTATGAATTTGAGAAAAGTGTGCGTGGCTCGCTGGGTGAGTATGTGACTCTGACCTCTGGCGGACAGGACGTTCGCAATCTGTGGAAGATGAAGGCTAAGAATAGTGATGGGACATTTGAAAAGATTTATCCGATGCCGGACCAGTGAGGCCCCGACTGCCAGCTCTCGCGTCGAGAGCTAATGAAAGTTACCGGAATATTAACTTTTAATCTGCAACCCCTCGGGCCTTTCAAATTTGTGAGCAAGCCCTTTGTATTATCTTTCGCACCGTTGGAAATACCTCGAGCCCAGCGCAAACTTGTTGCATGGTGGAAGTTCGATGAGAGCGAAGGCGACAAAACAAGTGATTCATCCGGCAACAAGCTTATCGGCACGCTTGTTGGTAATCCACAATGGCAACCTGAAGCTGGCAAGACCGGCGGCGCGCTGGCATTTGACGGCGACGGTGATTACATCGAATGCGGGCGTGATGAGGGGCTGAATATCTCGTGCGCGGTGACGATTGCAGCGTGGATTAAGCTTTCCAAATCAACGACCGACCAAAAGATAGCCGGCAATCAGGACAACATTACCGGCGGTTACAAGCTCAGTATATTTTCCGACAAGGCTGAGCTTGAGGTCCGGGATTCCGGCAACCTGCTAAGAAACAACAGGTTTGTTGACGGCGGAACGATTTTACAGCCGGGTGTTTGGTACCATGTCGTAGGCACCTACAGTCAGGGCGGGTCTATTAGGACCTATGTGAATGCGAAGCTGGACAGAGAGCTGGAGACGCTAAACGTACTTGCACCTTCAACAGGGCCGTTAAAGATTGGCTGCGAACCCTTCACCGGCGAGTGCCTGTTCAACGGACTTATGGACGACCTTCGCATATACAACTATCCGCTATCGCAGGCCGAGATTACAGCGCTCTATTCCGGCGAGACTCTGCCGACTACGGCTCAGAAGGAAGTGCTTGCAACAGCCGAAGAGGAACCGGGCACAAAGAGTAAATGGATACCGGTTTTAATCATTGTGATTATTGCTGTCGCCGCCGCCGCTCTGGCAATCCGCAGTAAAAAAACGACAGCATGAACAAAGCAGTTCTGAAGTTTAAAAACGGTAAAGCCGTAAAGGAGAATCGTTATGCGCAGCAATTGGATAGCGGTTTTGTGCTCGGGTTTGGTGTTAGTCTTTCCCGTCGTTTTAGTTCACGCCCAGGCTGCAGAAAGCAAAGAAAAACAAGTAACCTGCACCGGCAAAGTTGTTGACGAGCAGGGCCAGCCTATCGGCGATGCGAACATCAAACTGTACAAGGTAGCGGTTGAAACCATAGGCTTATCGTACAAGATGGAATTAGCACAGCAGGTGACTACCGGAGCCGATGGTACTTTCACAATTAACAGCGAGTTAATTGACGACCAGTATTCGAACCAGGCTATCATTTTGGCCGATAAGGAGGGGCTGGCTCTGGGGTGGGACAACTGGCGTTTAGTTAACGATGCTAAAGTTGAGATCGTGCTCGGCCCACCGGAGGTTCTGGGCGGGACAGTCGTCGATGAAGACGGAAGCCCGATAGAAGACGCCGAAATTGGCATTTCTTTTATGCTGCTCCAGACAGGTGGGCAGCCGCGATATATGGTAGGCTACATGTCTCTGGAGTTCCTTTCGACCAGGAGCGATGCTGAAGGTAAATTCTCGTTTGGCCGCATCCCGGCCGAGGCTTCAGCCGAGTTTGTCATCAAAAAGCCCGGCCGGGCCACAGTCAGTACGTTCAATCCTCAGGGTTTCCAGGGCCGGTCTTTGCAGTTTTCCACCGCGCAAACCGACATTAAGATTGTTCAACCGGTTGCGGCTAAGATCGAAGGTGTGGTCGTAGAGAAGGCGAGCGGCAAGCCGGTCGGCGGTATACGAATCATGGCCGTACGAGGCCGTAACCAGCCGAATTTCGGATCGGAGCCGGTTGTCTCGAAAGAAGATGGAGTGTTCAGCTTCGATTGTCTTGCCCCCGGCGAACATCTGCTGCAAGTTGCGACAGTACTGGGAGCAGAGGGGGACTGGATAAGCGAGCCGATGGAAGTCAGCGTAGAGGCGGGCCAGACAAAGAGCGGCGTCAAAGTCGAGCTGACCAAAGGCGGTGTGCTGGAAGTGCTGGTCACAGATTCAATTACAAGAAAACCCGTCGAAAAAGCGACCGTCTCAATTATGCCTGCCGGTGGCGGAACAGGTTTCGGGAAATCGACGGATGAATCCGGCTTGGCTCGATTTCGACAGATGCCGGGAGAATACCGAATTTCTTATCTTTACAAGGAGGGGTATTCGCGTCAGAGGCAGCAAGAGGATACGATAACGATTGAGGACGGCAAGACAGTCCGTGTTGAAATGCAGCTTGCCGGCCTGCCGAAGATTACCGGCGTAGTACGCGACGACCGGGGCCGGCCCGTCGAAGGCGCCAAAGTCAGAATTTGTCCGATGGGCGGCGGCGTGGACGCATGCATCTCCGATGTCGAGGGCAAATTCGAGGCAAGCTGGGACCCTGGCAGTTGGCACGATAGCCAAATGCCGGCCATGGTCCTTCTCGCCCGGCAGTTGGAACGTAACCTCGCTGCCGCAGTGGATGTGGATGAAAATACACACAAGGTCGATGTCACACTCAAGCCCGGTGTAATTGTCACCGGTAAAGTAGCGGACTCAGATGGCAAGGGTATCGGCAATGCCTCGCTGCTGGTTATGCTGCGGGGACCGAGATGGGGCTCTTCAATTGGTCGCTACATTGCAGCCGATGCAGATGGAAACTACGAAATCAAAGCCCTGGCGCCGGGGCAAAAGTACAGCATCGAGGCGAGCGCCGACGGTTACGGCCGATGCCGAACCGAGGCGGATGCCGAAGATGCCGCAGACAACAGGCTCAACGTAGAACCGCTCACTTTATTGGCGGCGAATCTTTCGGTTTCCGGTGTGGTCGTGGGCAGCGATGATAAACCGGTCTCCGGCGCGGATGTGTCCTGCTACGGCGATACTCAGCCTCGCAGCCGGGCTAAAACCGATGCCGAAGGCAAATTCACACTCGAAAAAATTTGTGCCGGGAGAATCCAGATAAGTGCCAACAAGACCAGTGGCTCGCAGATGCATGGGTTCATCGAAACAGAGGGTGGAGCGACGGACATAAAGATTGTAGTCAGCCAAAGCTCATCAACAATGCGCTACGAGCCGAGGCGCCCGCCTTCGCTGGTAGGAAGGCCCCTGCCCGAGCTAAAGGACGTGGGAGTTGACGTGCCGCCCGCCGATTCCGATGGAAAGAGGCTGCTGGTTTGCTTCTTCGATATGGAGCAGCGGCCGTCGAGGCATTGCGTTACGCAGCTCATAAAACAAGCCGAGCCGCTGCAGGAAAAGGGCGTTACTATCGTTGCAGTACAGGCCTCGAAAATTGACGAAAACACACTCGACAGATGGGCGAAAGAATCCAAGGTCCCCTTTTCGGTCGGTATGATTCAGGGCGACCCAGAGAAGGCACGCTTCGCCTGGGGCGTCCGCTCACTGCCCTGGCTGATTCTTACGAATAACAGTCACGTGATTATTTCCCAGGGATTCAGTCCCGGAGATTTGGAAAAACAGCTTGGCCAAAATGGGCCGTAGCCTTCAAGGAGAACCATTATGAGCAGGAATTGGACAACGCTTATATGCGTCGGTCTGGCAATTATCGTTCTTTCCGATTTTGCCTCGGCCAGCAGCGCCGAAAGCAAAGATGTCAAGCAAGTAACCTGCAGCGGCAAAGTCGTTGACGAGCAGGGCCGGCCACTTGTCGGAGCTAAAGTCTCTCTGATTGAAATGGTTTACGACGAAGCGACCTATACATACGATCCGAATCTGGTTGGCCAGGTGCAGACTGCGGCTGATGGCGCCTTTTCATTTAACGAAATGGTCAAAGGCAACGAGTACCGGCACGGATATATCGTGGCTGAAAAGGAAGGGCTGGCTTTGGGTTTTGATAATTGGGTCACGCGCGATGGGGACAAAGAGTTCCAGATTAAGCTGGGCCAACCGAAAGAGCTGGCAGGAATCGTGGTTGACGAAAAGGACGCTCCTGTTTCGGATGCCCAGGTGGCTATGTCGATGCTGGTTCTCGGCGAGGGACGAGAACGAAAGAATTTGAACAGCATAGCTGCACCGGAGCTGCTGACGACGAGAACTGACGCAACGGGCAGATTCACATTTACCCGCATCCCGGCCGGCGCTACGGCGGAATTTATTGTGGAAAAATCGGGCCGGGCGACTCTCAGCACGTACAAACGCACCGGAGATCCCTATCAGAAGCTGAATTTTGCCGAGGGACAAGCGGATATCAAGCTGGTCTTGCCGGTCGAGGCGAAAATCGAAGGGCTGGTTGTGGAAAAGAGTGCCGGCAGGCCGGTCGGCGGCGTTAAGATAAATTGCACCAGCGGGCAGGAAACAGGATATTTCAGGCCGAAACCGCTGGTATCGAAGCAAGACGGCACATTTGTCATTGGCGCTCTGACTGCAACCCAGTACGTTCTGGCGCTTGTGCAGCCCAACCAGGAATTGCCCGACTGGGTGGCCGATCCGGTCGAAGTGATTATCGAGGCGGGCAAGACCAAAAGCGGTATCAAGATTGAGCTGAGCAAGGGGGGCGTATTGGAGGTTAAGGTAACGGATGCCATAAACAAAGAACCCGTGGAACGGGCAAGTGTAAGTGTGAGCAGCCAGACCAGTAATCGATCTGCGTATAGCTATTCGGACAAAGATGGGTTGGCGCGGATGCGGCTGATGCCGGGAGATTATCGGATAACGTACGTCTACAAGCAGGGTTATTCACGCCAAAGGCTCCAGGATACGGTTACGATTGAAGACGGTAAAACCGAGCAAGTTGGATATGAGCTTCTCGGCATGCCGAAGATTACAGGTGTGGTACACGATGATGAAAACAATCCCATAGAAGGTGTGGAGATGGAGGTATGCCCTGCCGGAGGCAGGGAAGAGTCCGTTTCGGACGCCGAGGGGAGATTCGAAGTCATTTATGACCTTGGTAGCTGGCCAAGCGGCCGAACTCCCACTATGTTTCTCGTTGGCCGGCACCCGCAGCGCAATCTCGCCACCACGGTTCAAATCGATGAGGATATGAGAGAGCTTGAGATGAAACTCGAACCCGGCGTGACCATGACCGGGCAGGTTGTTGACCCGAATGGTAAAGGTATTGCCGATGTCGAAGTCAGGACCATGATGCGCGGCCCGCAATGGGGTTCGACCATAGGGCGCAAAGCGGCGATTGCCGACAGCGATGGTAAATATGAGATCAAGGCGTTGCCGCCGGGGCGTACGTACAGTGTGTACGCAAGAGCGGAAGGGTACGGTGAAAGCCGCGGCGAGGAAATCAGCACAGAGACCGCTGTGGATAATCGCCTCGATGCCGGCAAATTGACTTTGGCCGTAGCCAATCTATCGGTTTCCGGCGTCGTAGTGGATGATGATAACAAACCGGTGGCGGGCGCGAGAATTAACAGCTACGGAGACAACCAGCCATATCGCGATACACAGACGGATGTGGACGGGAAATTCACGCTTGAGAAAGTTTGTGCCGGAAATATACGTATCAGTGCGAACAAGACGGCAGCAACACGCTTGTACGGCTACGTCGAGACCGAAGGTGGTGCGACTGATGTCAGGGTTGTAATAAGTGAAAGACCCATGTCAACTCGCTACGAACCGAAACGGCCGCCTTCGCTTGTAGGCAGGCCGTTGCCCGATCTAAAAGAGGTGGGAATTGACCTGCCGCCGGCCGAAACAGAAGGTAAAATAATGCTGGTCTGCTTCTTTGACATGGAGCAGCGACCGTCACGGCATTGTGTCACACAGCTCGCGAAACAGGCCGAACAGCTCAAGGGCAAAGGTGTAACAATCGTAGCCGTACAGGCCTCGAAGATAGATCAAACGGCATTAAATCAGTGGGTGGAAAAATATAACATACCCTTCCCGGTCGGAATGGTCGAAGGCGACGCTGAGAAAACTCGCTTCGCCTGGGGTATACGCTCGCTGCCCTGGTTAATTCTAACGGATAGCGAGCACGTCATACGTTCAACAGGATTTCCCATTAAGGAGCTGAACGAGAAACTCGAATAAATCGAGGGAGGATAGAATAACGAAAAAACGGAAATTGGTTGTTATTCTTTTGCTGGGTATGTCGGTGTACACTGTGACGGCCGAAACATCAGGCCAATCACGCATAGTTCATTTCCCTGCCGACAAGTCGCTGGGCCGACTCAGAATCCGTGATTGTGGCTCCCAACGCTGGCAGGATTGGAAGGATTACAGCTTCGCTCGCGGCGATGTTTCGGTGCCTAATGAAAAGGAGCTTGAGCTTACAGTCGTCTTTGAGGCCTTTGAGAATCGCTCCTGTTTGTCCTCGCTCAAGCCAGACGATATACAAGCACTCTCTATAACCTCGCAGGAAATAACAGATGCCGACCTGGTTTACATAAATGGCCTGACTGGTCTCGAATCATTGTATATCGGTGGAACATGTATGGGGCCTTGTCCGCTTACAGGGCAAGGACTCATTAACCTAAAGGACATGACCAAATTGCGCTCCCTGATGTTGGACTTCACCAGCATCACTGATGACAGTTTCGCCTATTTGAAATCCCTCAAGGCTCTGGAAAAACTCCAGATCTATCGCAATCTACGAATTACAGGAGATGGCCTTGTTCACCTTGTAAATCTACCCTCGCTACGTGAGCTTCAGTTTTACTCTACACCCATTAGAGATGACGCTCTGAAACATGTTAACCATCTCAAGTCGCTCGAGGCCCTCAGTCTCCAGTCAACGCAAGTCACTGACGAAGGATTGGCCCACCTCAAAGATATGTCATCTCTTAAAGAGCTTCTTATACCACAACAGGTCAAGGACAATGGTTTGGTGTACTTGAAGGGATTGACCTCTCTTGAAAAACTGACCATATACAACAACGATATAACAGATGTCGCGCTGGCTCATCTGAAAAATCTGTCCTCACTTAACACGCTAAAGCTAAGTTCGCCTCGAATCACGCGCACGGCGGTGGAACAGCTCAAGAAAAACCTGCCTGAGCTGGATGTTCATATCAGCCTCCATGTTGTTGATGACTCAGAAATGGTACGTATTAAAGGGCTCTCTTATGTCACATCCCTGAACCTCGCCCGTTCGAGAGTCACGGATGTAGGTTTTGCAAACATCGATGGCCTGACTTCACTGACGTATTTGAATGTAAGTCGTACTAAGATCACCGATGTGGGATTTGCTCACTTGCAGAGACTTCGTGCGCTAAATAACCTGGACCTGACCGACAGTCGAATAACCGATGCCGGACTGGCTCATGTGAAAGATTTAACCGCGCTGAATACGCTTCGATTGCGAAATACCGCTACAACTAATGCCGGACTCGTGTATTTGAAGGACCTCAAGGCGCTGGAAATGCTCTTTCTTGACAACACGCAAATAAGCGATACGGGTCTGGTCCATTTGAGAAACCTGTCCTCACTTGGTGTTCTGTTCCTCAACGGGACAAATGTTTCCGGCTCCGGTCTGGCCCACTTGAAGCCTCTAAAATCTTTACGCGATCTTAATCTTTCCGACACACCACTTACCGACGAGTCCGTTGAGCACCTCAAGGAAATGACCGGATTACGTACCCTCACACTAAACACCACGGGGATATCCGACGAAGCTTTGAAGCGGCTTCGCCAGGCCCTCCCGGATTGCACTCTGCTTTTTAGTAAAGAACCGTCTGCATACGAGACCACGCTTAAAAAGCACATCGGACAGGGTGATGACTTCCAAATCAATGAACTGACTGAGAAGATTTAGGAGATAGACAAATGTGGAACCACAAGAGTAAACAAAAAGCTGTGATATTCATTTGTGCGTTATCCACCTTATTATATTCAGTGGCTATGGCGAGCAGCGAACCCACGTCCGCTGAGCTGGTGCAGGCTGTTCGGGCCGGCGAAAACTGGATTCATGAAATCGACAGCTTGTACATTCGCATTGAAACCAGATTAACGAGGACGCCGGAAGCAATAGCGGCAAAAACCGCAGAGTTGAAACAGCAATATCCCGACCTGACGGTGGATTCGAATCAATTCCCGGAGCTAAAGCCCGTTTCGACGGGAATCCTCGAATATGCAATCGATAAGACAAGGGTAAGATCACTGAGCGAAGAGTACAACAGCCGGCGCAAGCTAAAAATTTGGGACGGCAAGAAGCTTATGGTCTGCGATGAATCTTTCCCCAAGGGGCCTCAGCTATATTCTCTCGGCCGCGTACCACAGGGCAGCTTCCAGGACATGCTCGCGTATGAAACAAGCTGGCCCAGGGCACAGCCCCACTCATTTTGGTGGGATTATAGAGATGTTGACGAACTTATGAGCTATTATGGTCATGCTGAGGATTCCTCTATTGCCGGACGCTGCAATTATCGCTGTGTTGACTGCTACATTCTGGACGTGCCGCCGAGAGGGATACCGGGATTAGTGACCGTCCAGTCATACCCCGGCTGCGAGCAGTCAAATGACCGTCGTCAGTACGGCCTTGCCGGAGAAGCGGTCGATTTAGCGGGCCAGTCATTCCGCTGGTACGTAGGAAAGGACCACAGAATGTATGGCCTTATGTGGCTGTCCAACAACAAACCCCGCATCGAGTACTGGATGTCAGATTATAAGGAAGTCCGGCCCGGCTGCTGGCTGCCGATGACGCAGGGCTGTGAAGTCTATCGCAAAGACAATACTGGTAATTACCGCGTTGAAACTCACAGCGACTTGAAAATAGTCGATGCGCGCATTAACGAACGCCTGCCGGACGAGTTGTTCCGGATGCAGATTAAAGAAGGCGCCATGGTAACAGACAGCCGATCCGGCCGCACAATCACCTACACATATAAACCCGAGCCCCCAAACCTGGTGGGCAAAGCCCTGCCCGAATCCGTGGATATCGGCGCCGGCCTTGCGCTTGGGCAGGCAAAAAACGGCAGGATGCTCATTTGTTTCTGGGATATGCAGCAAAGACCATCGAGACACTGTCTGAAAAGCCTTGCACAGAAAGCCGGCAATCTCGCCGACAAGGACATATCCGTTCTTTGCGTGCACACCTCCGATATTGATGGAGAAACGCTTAATGAATGGATGAGAGATTACAACGTTCCCTTCACTGCAAAAACCGTTACTCAAGATGTAGAGAAAATCCGTCTCGCATGGGGCGTCAAATCTTTGCCGTGGTTGATTCTTGCAGACAGCAAACACATAGTACGGGCGGAAGGATTTAGTCTTGATGAATTGGAAAAGAAAATCAGGGAGAATGAAAATGTGGAAAAATAGGCGATTCTTAAGCGTTGCTATTGTTGCCGTGTGTGCGGGCTTTGTGAACGCAGATTCAGACGGCGCCGTCCCAATGGAGTACGAAGGCCGGTTTGGTCTGTACGAACCTCTGACAGTTGGCATTACGGCGGGCACGCCCGACAATCCGGAACTGGTACGGATCGAATGGATTCGTTTCGACCCAGTGTACGCGAACGCATGGCGCATCACGGCACGCGTGGACTGGCTGCCTGTAAAAGAAACGACTTGGCGGCTTACGATTGAACTGCTCGACGCAGAAGGCAATATACTGCGACATTCCAGAGATGAACCGACGGTGTTCACTTGCAAAGCTGGCACGCCGGGGCAAACCGATATACGGTATGCTGATTTGGATTTGGATGCCATGATGGATCAGGGACGAAGACATACGGCTCGGTTTCGAGTGCATCTTGTGCCATCAGAAGAACGCGTCACTGGTGAAAATACCCACACGCTTGAGATTGCAGTCGTCGATCAAGATAGCCGGGAACCTCTTGGTAACGCAGCAGTAGTGGTTAGTAGCTCTTACCTCAAGGAGACGTTTCGACGAAACAAGGCTTTATACGTTACAGATTCTCAAGGACGCTGCCGTGCAAAGTTCGCACGTGACGGGCTTACATCGATTGGTGTCAGCGCGCAGAAGCAGGATTATTGCACCATTGCGAAGTCCTGGTCTAACTCCGGCTCCTGGCCTCTTGGCAGAACACCGATAGTCAACCTGCCGCAACGTCACGTACTGGAGATGGTCCGTGCCTCGGCCCTGGGCGGGATCGTTCGGGATAAGGAAGGCAATCCCATCGCGGGAGCGGAGGTCCACCTTAATGCTTACTTGGAAGAGCCAAGTGGGATCATGACCGTCGATTGCGCTGTCCGGACTGATGCGAACGGTCGCTGGCGTGTTGACGGCGTTTTCGGCGAGGCAGAACGTATCACGCTACGGGTCAGACACCCCGACTATGGCGGCGACAATGGTCGCAACCGGCATATTTCCAGAGATGCCCTAATGAACGCCCTGGCTTTCAAACACGTAGTGACCCTGGACAAGGGTATAACGATAACGGGCCGAGTGTTCGACAACCAGGAACGGCCCGTAGCAAGGGCGACCGTTATGCTTGCACAACAATCATATAATGCCATGTACTCGCTGACTGACACATCCGGGGCTTTTCGATTGGCCTGTTCGAACGAACCGTCCGATTATCCCGAAGCACCGGCTATTATTGTCGAAGCACCCGGCTACGCACCCGTTCAGCAGACTATCACCCTTCAACCCGACTCTAAGCCCCTGGAATTCCGTCTCCAGCGTGGCCGGAGCGTTACCTGCCGTGTTGTGGATGTGGAAGGACAACCTGTTGCGGGAGCCTGGACCGTAGTAGAGCCGCTGCCGGGAAACCGGAACTATTCGGTCTGGCTTGAGGATACCGGCGATCGGGGCGAATTTCAATTACCCAACGCGCCGCAGAACGATATGAAACTTACTGTCGGAAAAGAAGGCTATATTGCAATACGAGACCATGTCGTGACTGTGTCTGAGAATGAAATTGTAGTTACAATGAAGTGTGCGCTGCAAGTGCACGGCACGGTCACGGATGCCGAGACTGGCAAATCCATACCCAATTTTGAAATAGTCGCAGTAAACACAACTGGCGGAAGGACAAATACCAGCAATCCCGTAGCCTTTGCCGAAGGTACATACGAGGTGAGCTTTGAAGAGGCGCAGCCTGAGACTCGACAGATCCAGGTCTCCGCCGTGGGATACGAGCCGGAGACTTCCGACCAGATCAATATCGACGAAAGTGAGCGTGTGATCGACTTCAAGCTGGCAAGGAGCACATCTTTTAACGAGACCACAGCCGGACGACCGCGAGAGCAGGTCAGGCCGACCGGCCCAAGGAGAATAACCGGGATTGTTCGCGATGAGCAGGGAAAACCATTGCCCAACGCTATCATATCAACCTGCCCGCGGATAGGTAATGAGACCGTAACCAACGCCAAAGGAGCATTCACCCTCAAATTGAGAGGAGCCCCGGGATCAATGGGTACAATACCAGGAGAAGAAATAACCTATCTTATTGTCAGGCAAAAGGAGCGTAATCTTGCCGTAGCCATGGAGCTTACACCATTGGCGGATACGGTCGATGTCACGCTGGCTCCGGGCGCGATCTTGTCCGGCAAGGTCGTCGATGTCGAAGGCAAACCGATTCCGAGTGCAGAGCTTTCTCTGACTTTTTGGACATCGAGTATCGGTTATAGCAACCGTGAGGTTACGGAAATCGACGACGCGGGCAATTATGAAATCCGGGCCCTTCCTACCGGGCAAAAATATTCCGTGAACGCCAGCGCCGATGGGTACGGCCGCCGGAACTTACTGATTAACACGGGTGATGGACGCGTGGAGGTTGACCCGCTGGTCCTGTCTGTTGCGAATCTGTCTGCTTCGGGTATCGTGGTGGATGACTTCGACCAGCCCCTTTCCGGCTTCAGAATCTATGCCTATGGAAACGGTCAGCCGTCGAGGGAAACTTTCACGGATACGAAGGGTCGGTTCACGATTGAAAACGTCTGTCCCGGCGAACTTAATATCCAGGCACATACCGAAGGAAGATATACTCGGCGATTATATGGCCGAACCCAGGCCGAAGGAGGCGCAACGAATATAAGAATTGTGGTTTATGAGCTGGATGAACGCGGCAGACGTGTACCGAAACAGCCGCCCTCGCTGGTGGGCAAATCCCTGCCCGATCTTAAAGAGCTGGGCATAGAGATATCGCCAGACGATATCGATGGCAAGAGAATCCTTGTCTGCTTCTGGGACTTTGAGCAACGGCCGTCGCGGCAATGTTTGACTCAACTTGCCGAACAAGCCAAGCAGCTTAAAAACAAAGGCGTAACTGTCATCGCCGTGCAGGCATCGAAAATAGACCAGGAAGTCCTGAATCAATGGGTCAAAAAGAACAACATCCCCTTCCCTGTCGGAATGGTTCAGGGCGATGACGAAAAAATCCGCTTTGCATGGGGCATCGAGTCGCTACCCTGGCTGATTCTGACGGACGGGCAGCACATTGTCACTGCTGAAGGATTTTCGGTTGACGAGCTGAATGAGAGGAATATTCACTAATAAACCGAAAGGTTAATCATTATGCATAGCAAAACAATTACTGTAACGGTTCTCATACTTACGTTGTATGTCACCAGTCCTGCAGCCACCCTGCAAACCGAACAAGTCACCTTCACAGGTATAGTTGTTGATGAGCAGAACCGGCCGGTTGCCGGGGCAAAAGTCACTGCCTACGAAATGCAATTTGACGGCATAGCGGGCAATTTTGATCTGCACCAAACCGGCGAAGTAATTACGACAAAAGATGGGGCATTTTTTTTTGCTGCCGGGAAAAAACCCGAAAGAAGCACATTTTATGAGTGCAAAATTGTCGCCGCCAAGCCCGGTTTGGCTTTAGGATGGACAGCCTGGAAGGTGCGTGAAGATGCAAAGTCAGACATTAGACTCGGTGCGTCTGAAAAACTCGAAGGCATGATTGTCGATAGCGACGGCAGGCCTGTGGCAGGCGCGAACATTCGTGCAAATCTGTCTGGTAAATTCAAGACCGCCGAAGGTGAAGAAAAAAGTGAATGGCTGCCCGGAATTGAACCTTTGCGGGAGCTTGGCGCTAAAACCGATAGTCAGGGCAGGTTTTTCTTTGGCAATCTGCCTGCGGAAGTGGGAGTCGATTTGCTGGTTACGTCCGCGGGCAAGGCCACTACATACACTTATCAGTCTGAAAAGAAAGAGCCAGCTTTCAATGCCGGACAAACGGATATAAAAGTCACCATGCCCGACGAATCGCGTATCGAAGGCAGGATTCTCGATCCGGATACAGGTGAGGGAATTGCTGGAACCAAATTTGCCGTCGTATCATGTTCTTCAGGTCTGTTCTACTATCGCTTTGTTCATACTACGAGCGACGATGGAACATTCAAGGTCGGAGGGCTGCAAAGCGATAAGTACTTGCTTAGAAATGGTGGATTCCCGCATACCTATGTTGAGGTGGAGTCGGGCAAGACAGCGAAAATCACTGTACAAGCAGACCGGCTATCCCGTCCGCATGGAATCCCAGGAGTCGTTAGCGATCCGGAAGGTAAGCCGCTACCAAATGCCATCATATCGACCTACCCGCCTGTAACTGAAGAATTAATAACGGATGCCAGGGGTGAATTCTCGCTCAGATCAAAAAGATCCCGAGGACAGGTCGAAGATATAATATATCTTCTTGTCAGACATAAAGAACGTAATCTCGCTGCTGCTGTGGAGCTCGACGAGTCGGCGAAAAATCTCGATATCACGTTAGTTCCGGGCGCCATCCTATCAGGCAAGGTCGTTGATGTTGAAGGCAAACCGATTCCGAGTGCAGAGCTTTCTCTGACTTTTTGGACATCGAGTATAGGTTATAGAAACAGTGAGGTTACGGAAATCGACGAAGCGGGCCATTACGAAATCAGGGCCCTTCCTCCCGGGCAAAAATATTCCGTGAACGCCAGCGCCGATGGGTACGGCAGCCGGTACTTACAGATTAATACGGGTGATGGAGCAGTGGAGGTTGACCCGCTGGTCCTGTCTGTTGCGAATCTTTCTGCTTCCGGCATAGTAGTGGATGGCTTGGACCAACCTGTATCTGGCCTCAGAATCTATGCCTATGGAAACGGTCAGCCTTCGAGGGAAACTTTCACGGATACGAAGGGTCGGTTCACGATTGAAAACGTTTGTCCCGGTGAACTTAGTATCCAGGCAAACAGCGAAGCAGGATCTACTTGGAAGTTTCATGGCCAAGCACAAGCTAAAGGAGGCGCAACAGATATAAAAATTGTGGTTTATGAACTGGATCAACGCGGCAGACGTGTACCGAAACAGCCGCCCTCGCTGGTAGGAAAAGTCTTACCTGATCTAGAAGAGTTAGGAATTGATGTTATTCCAGGCGATCTCGCCGGCAAGAGAATGCTCGTCTGCTTCTGGGAAATGAACCAGCGGCCTTCACGGAACTGCATCGCACAACTTGCCAAACAGGCCGAGCAGCTTAAAAATAACGGCGTAACCGTCATCACCGTGCAGGCATCGAAAATAGACCGGGAAGTTCTGAACCAATGGGTGGAAAAGAACAACATTCCCTTTCCAGTCGGAATAGTTCAGGGTGACGCTGAGAAAGTCTGTTTCGCATGGGGCGTCCAATCACTGCCGTGGCTGATTCTCACTCTTAACGATAGCCGGCACATCGTAACCAGCGAAGGTTTCAGATTAGCTGATCTCAACGATAAAATCAAGGCAGTAAAATAAAGAGATAATTTTACCTATACCTTCAGACGAAAACTCAAGAACGATATCGTCCTTATTCATAACATGCAACAATTCGTATCTGCTTCATGGGATTTTCGGTTAGTACGACCCATTCTTTTTCGGGATCGAAGTTGCTATACGATTTGCCGTCGATATCGCAACGGGCAATTTTCTTTCCTTCTGGGTGGCGGAATCGGATATAGATTTTCTTTGGCGGATTTCTGAGCGGCGGATCGAAAGTTGCCACGATTCGGCCATGGGAAACCTTTGAGTCGTATATGATTGACATCGGGCCAAAGTAGGTTCGGGCGTCCTTGATGCCGCAGGTCTTGCCGTCGGCCAGCCAGTAGCGCGGAACCGCCGCACCGAGCCACAATTCATCGCCTCGTTCCTGAACGAACATCATGCGCAGCCAGTAGGTTGAATTGGCCTCGTCCGAGGACTTGTAGTGGTCGCCGCGATGGTCGCCGATATTGGGCAGGGCGTGCTCGGTCATCATCCTCGTGTCGGGAAAATAGCTCGTCGCAAAGGCGTTGAAGTAGGCCCGTAAAAAGTGCTTCGGCTCATCTCGCAGTAAATACGGAATTGGATTGCACAATAGGTTGGCCTGCATCGAGATTCCGCCCCGGCTGAACCAGTACCGCTCGAACTCGGCGCCGGTGATATTGTAGCCGTACTGTTCGGAAATGTAGAGGTTGTCCTCGTAGTCCTTGATAATCCAGCCGGCAATCCGGTCATGTGGCTCGATCAGCCCGGTGCGAATCATGTGGATGGGTCCTTCGAGCGTCTCGGTTATCCAGCCGAACGTCCTGCCCCGGCGATGCACCTCCGGCGGGATGTGCGGAATCCAGCTTCCATCCCGCAGCCGGACAACGGGCGAGCGGAACATCGACTCGGTAAATGCAAACAGGATGTCTTTCTTATAGTCATTGGCCTGGCGCAGAAGCCGCTCGCCTTCTGGCAGCCCTGCGTCGGCCAAAGCCCTGGCGGCGTTGTCCATGCCCCACCACGAATAGACGTTGGTCGAAAGCCACGACCGCCAGTCGCGGATGTCCTCCAGGTTGCCCGGCGGCAAAAGGCCCCGCTCGATAGCACGGATACCCGGGCGCTGAGCCTCGGCAATAGTGCGTTTTCGCTCGTTGACGATCCAGTCACAGCCGGCGACGATCTTGGGATCCGCCCGCTTGAGCCATGCGGCATCTCTCGTGTACCAGTAATGCTCGCCCAGGCACCAGAGCACGAAACCGTGGTGCTGGTTGTAGCCGCCGTCCTCGTAGCCCCTTGCCCCGTAGAACTGGCCCTCGATCGTCGAGAAATCGCCCGGCAGGCCAACCGTGCCCTGGTAGTGCAGCCATGTTTCGAGAGCCTGCTCGGCTCGCTTGTGGTAACCCCGGCGGTCGAGATCGCTTATCATCATGCACGATTCGTTACTGAAAGCTCCGTAGAAAAATGTCCCCACCCTGGCGACGTGCCGGTCGCTGGTTCCAACCTCACGGTCAGTGTTGAGCAGTAAATGCGAAACGGTGGCCTTGTAGTAATCGTTAACCATCGATTCGGGCGTGACAATCTGCGTTCCTTCAGTAACACGCCAGTCCCAATAGGAACGCACCGTTTCGAACGCATCATCATACTGAAGCCCGCTCAATCGAGTCCATTCCTGCTGCTCGGTCAGCGTAATGTATGGTATCGCCACATCCAGCGTGCGATTAGGCTTCTCCGGCGTCAACGCCGCCCGATAGACAATGCTGCCATCCTG
This sequence comes from uncultured Pirellulales bacterium, assembly GCA_964530105.1. Taxonomy (GTDB): domain Bacteria; phylum Planctomycetota; class Phycisphaerae; order Sedimentisphaerales; family Anaerobacaceae; genus JAFGPJ01. Next base: position 18,279 of record CAZHBL010000035.1, read on the forward strand.
CCGGTTCAGCGTATAGGTTGCAGCCGAATCGGGAGAAGTCAACAGCATCCGGAGCCGTTTTGGCTCCGAGCCGGCGACATAGATAAAGCCTCCGTCGAGTGCGAGATTTTCGGATTTCGTAGTAACCACTTCCAAATCGAGCCGGGCATCTGCTTCCGTTTCTGCCCGCTGGCGTGTCATCTCGAATCGCATCATCAGTACGAGCGTGTCATCGGCATAAATCGAGCCGCCTTCTTTCGGGACACCGTTGAAAGGCACGACAAAGGCCGTCTGGCGATAGCGAACGCCGTCCCGCCGCCATTGCGTCACGGTCATCGGCAGAGACCCATCCACAATGGACCGCTCGGTCAGCTCTGTATCCGAGAGTCCGAACCGGTACCGGATAGTCTCGCCTTCATAGAGACATCGCTTCGTATCTTTGCCGGGGATACGGTTCAGCCAATTGCGGTGGCTGAATACGCTGCCGTCGGGTTCGAGACCGAAATACTGCCGACCTCCGTCGAAGCCCAAGGGGATATAAAAAGGCTCTTTCGTCGGTATGTCCTCCCACGCCCGGTCGAACGTCTGTTCTGTTTCGTCCGCTACCCTTGTATAAATGTTGCTGGAGCGGTTCTGCTGCCAGGTTTTCCGGGCGGCTGCATAGGTCGTGTTGTCATCAGCCCTGCGGACAATAACACCGAAGTCGGGTAAGAAGATATGCCCCCACTTGAGCAGATCCGACGTGGCGAATGAAAACGTTGCCTTATTGGAGCGCAATGTCACTACCGTCTCATCGAACGAGTTGTAGCCCTTCGCTCTGGCGCAAAGAATGCCGACCCGGATGCCGTCGGTTCCGCCCTTGACCGTTGAGGTCCAACGGTGCTCCGAGTCGATTTTGAGCGTGCCTGAAGGTGAGAGCGGTTGGATTCGACTGATATGGCCGTTGAATATTTCCAGCCTGCCGTCCCAGACCTGCTGTTGAGTTTGAG
>CAZHBL010000036.1:0-19099 GCA_964530105.1 uncultured Pirellulales bacterium
ATGTGCTGCTGGCTTACAGACAGGTCATTCTACACAAGCGATGCATCGATCCTTTCGATGAACCTCGAATAGAGAGGCTGCTTAGTGAAGTGGAGGCTGATGAGTTTATTTTAATCGGTGCCGGAACAGAAGACGCCGTCAGGGCGACGGCATTGGGGCTGCTGCATCGCGGCAAGAAGGTAAGTATTATTGTGGATGCTCTGGGTTCGCATAACAAAAGAGAGGCGAAGTTAGCTTTACGCAAGATGCAGGCAAAAGGAGCGAAATTGATTATGACCAAAAACGTTGCTGGGACCTCTCACTTGAGACCGTGTATAACTTCGACAGCAAGAAGTGTCACAGGAAAAGAAAACTAAGCCGGTTGTGATTGTTCAGTTCTTTTTCGGCTCACCACCCTTCGGCAATGATTTCAATTCCGCAAAGCAGGGGACCGGCCTGACTTTCTGCCGCCGGAGTCAGCGTTATCCTCAAATCATCTTTTACGTTGATTCCTTTGAATTCTTTTACCACAGTTCTATTGACTCCACCGGCCTCCTTGGCGATATCGAATGCTTGAAAGACCTGCTGGTCCTGAATGAAGACATTGAAAAGACGCCGGCCGCTTGCATTTTCCTCAGTCTCGGCAAAGAAAAGTCGTACAGTATAAGGTCGGGGCTGTTCGAAAGCTCCCTTGATTTGCTCTTCGGACCATGTGGGAATCTTCTCGATGTGCTTATCGAAACCATCAACTGTTTTTGGATTCTTACCAGGTTGAATGAACAAACGAATATTCACTTCCCTGAGCCCTGTAACGCCTGAAGCGGCGATCCAGTTAAACTGGCCTTCCACACGCGAGTTGTGATAGCGAAACCACTTGGGATTTTCATAACTGGCTCGAACTGGAATATCAGGAGAAGGACCTCCGACGCTGGGGAATTCCAGCCATAGCGTTCCGTTCTCAGTGTATCGGTTGCCCGGAGCACCGAAGTTAATCCCTACTTGTTTAACAGGGGTCGGTTCGCTCGGCTTCAGGTAGTAGTCAAATGTCCAATACCCAACCTCCGGCATGTGAATCAGTGCCAGTGACGCCTGATTTTGATAGCTGCACGTGCAGGTTCTTGTGTAGTCGGGAGCGTTCATCACTCCGTTCGCGATAATCAGATTCGATGTACAACCGGACTTAAATCCGCCGATGCTGGCTGTACCCTGACCTTTGGTCAAGTCTACAAAAGCGCCTGAGGCCGAGCGGAAAGTCAACAGGTTTTCACTGGCTATAGCCGTATTGCAACCCTTGAAACGGACCCAAGTCCAGGGTATTGTCTCGCCGGTCATCGGATGCTCGCGGGTTACATATTTGCCGTTTAGCAGATCGAAAACCTTTGCCTCGGCGGCTGCTGAGCTGTTACCGTTACCGGTTTGAGTTATTATCCGGTCGTGATAGAGTATGGGTGGGCCTTTATATTTGTCATCGGTTCGCCATAATACTTTGCCGTCGGAACCCCTGTAAGCGGTCATGCCCTTGTCTGGTTCATCTGTCGCCCTGTCATCTGACCGGCTGCCTGCTTCGAGCAGCACATCATGCTTGGTTGAATAAGCCAGCCATGTCCCGAAGATGCCATCGTTTGCCTGCCAAATCAGTTCTCCGGTCCGGGCGTCTAACGCGTAAAGCGAGTTTCCTTCCTCGAATTTTAATCCCCGGCGTCTTAGGGTGGCCAGCTTGGCATCACTCATACCGTCGATGCAGAAGACTTTTCCGGCCGCCATTGCAATTGCGTTGTGGCGGAAGGAATGTTCTGCGCTGCGTCGCCAGAGAACCTCGCCTGAGTGGCGATCCATGGCAACGAGCATTTTGCTGCCCGAAGCATAGTCCGCGTTCAGCGTCACGCCGGTGATATTATTCAGGGCGAAGCTTCCGGCAGTACTGTCGATTCCGGATTTTCCATCGGAAACAGCAACCAGGTAGGGGTGGAGACAAAAATCGCTGTCGCCAATCTTTTCGTTGTGACCTTCAATCGCCAGCACATTCGTTCCGGCTCGCAGAAAAGTTGCGTGGTTGTCGATCTTGAAATATTCCCAGTTATCAGCCTCGTGTGTTCCGACGCCGGATGCTCTTTGACCGCTGCCGCCGGCGACACCGACGCGTAGGATTTCCCTGCCGTTAAGATATGCGATAAAGGCATCATCATATTTGACCACCAATCCAAGCTCGGCGATCTTTTCCGGCTCAGGCAGGCTAAATGACCCGCGTAAATAGACGACCGAGTAACGGTTCCTCATATTCTTTAGCGTCGTTTTGATGTCATCGTCGTTGTAACCGAATCCCGCCGGGGCGGTCTCCCACTTGCCGTCATTGAAGTCTGGCTGGGGCCATCCGCTACCCGGATTAGCACCGGCAAAATATTGCCAATCGGCGCCTTTCTCAATAATCGGCTTGCTGTCTTTGGGTAATATTATGCGTCCTTTTCCATCTATCAGCGGAACATGAAGCGGCGAAGAAGTTGCCAGAAGCAGGTCTTCCCAGACGGCCAGCGAGCCAAAGCGGGATTTGTCCTGGCCCGGCATCGAGAATTTCTTCGTCGTTCTGCCTGTAGCGGGGTCGAGGACTTGGATCTTGTCTCCATAAACAATGTACACAGCGTCGGATACAGTGACATAGTTGCTGCCGATTTCGTTGGCCCCCGGCTGATGATTCGTGTTGTCGTAGAACTTGCCGAGGTCCTCAAACTGTCGTTCCCACAACAGGCGGCCTGTATAGACGTCAACCGCCCGAATCATGTTTCGTCCTTCGATGAACAGCCGGCCGGCAACGACCTGCGGCGATGGGCCATGACCGTGACGCGGCAAAATCTTGTCGTTCGAGGGTCCGCCGAACCAAAGAAGTCCCAGCGGTGCTTTGACGCTCTTGTCGTATGACATCACGGTATTTGCGGCATTGCCGTACTGATGGGTCCAATCCGCCGAATCGGCCAGGGCGCCGGAACGGGTCAACAGCAGAAAATCGCCCAAGCTTGTAATCTCGCGACCGGTCAGTTTCAACTCAGCGATCCGGCTGAAAATAGCCGCGTGTTTGCTCTGCGGGACCGAAAAGCAGGCGGTACCGCCATAGGGGCGAAGCGAATGAAAGACCCGCTCGATGAAAACGTCGCCCTTGCCGGCGCCGGCGGCTTGAAGGTCTTCCGATACGACCAGATTCGCCATATAGGGGGCGAACCGCATCGTTGTGATATCACCGACATGCACGGAGACTCGATTTCCGTACAGCCCCGCCTCGTCAAGTTCCCGGCGCATCCCGGCGACCTTTTCCGCATCGGGATCGATAGCGATTATATGCAGATTCGATTGATTTATTAACTCATAGAGAAGCCCGCCTGAGCCGAGACCGGGCAACAGGCAGTATCCCTCTTTTTCACCCGTCATTTCCAAAATCTGTTTGGTCTTCTCAGCCCATTGACCGGAGCCGCGCTGTAGAGGTTTAATCTGGCGAGCATAACGTTTTGTCTCGATTTTATTTTCTGCGTAACAGTAGAGATTTCCTTCGAGGGTAATCACAAAGAGCCTGCCGTCCGCCGCGAGCATGTTCCACACTTCGCCGTCCACCTTCGTCTGCCACGAGATTTCGGATATATTGTTATTGTCGGGAATATCGATCGCCAAAATAGTGCCGTCTTTGCCGCTGCCGTAGACGCGTGAGCCTGCTGTTATGTAGATTCTATCGAGCCCCGGTATGGCCTCTGTGGCGCCAAGATATTTCGCTTTTTTGGCGCCCGGCTCGAGCTGATAGACCGCGACGGCATTATTTTTCATGCCGATGATAACATCGTCCGCTATCACCGATGCCGGAGCTTTGGAAATTCCAATTCCATCGGAGAGCTTGTATATGGACCCATCGTTGAAGAAATAATCGTCTGAGGCCATGACGTTGCAGACGCCCATTTTGCCGTACTTGTTCAAATGATAGTAAAGGAACTTTCCCGTCTTTCGGTCGTAAGCGGCCGGCACGGAACGGCCGCCGGCTACGAGCAGTTTGTCCTCCGTTGCGACCAGATATCCCTGCGGCGCCACGCCGGCAAAGGCCGGACTGCTGTGAGGCTGCATGAGGTATGTCGAACCGCTGCCGCTGTTGGTCCAGACGACATCTGACGTCTCGGCGTCGATTGCATGAATGAACGTTCCCATGAAAGGCCAGATGCTCGCCGCGAAGTATATCGTCCCGTCGTACAGCACCGGGCCGCCTCGCACGGGCCACATGCCGACCAGCCGATCGTTGCCGATGACCTTGTTCGTAGAGGGCCCCGCGAGAAACTTCTCTCTAAGAGAACCATCGCCGGCATTCAGACAGTACAGATATCCGTCGTCCGAGGCAAAGTAGAGTTTATCCTTGTATGCCACAGGAGCAAACCGCACCGGCCCATCGCAATAAAAACGCCACTTCTCGGCTCCCGTTTCCGTGTCATAGGCGGTTATGCTGTCCGAGACCATCGAGCCGATGAAAATGCTCTTGCCCGCAACAACCGGTTCGTATGAAGCGTCAAACTGCAGTCTGTCCTGGCTTGCCGGCCAGGCGGGTTTCGGAGCTGCCAGCTCACGAACCCACTGAAGATTCAGCATTGCCGGCAGTTGTTCCGGCGACGATGCACCGCGCTGAGAGTTGTACCTCCACATAGGCCAATCGTACCCATACACGACCGCCGGGAAAAATATTGCCGGAACGAGCACAAAGCCGATGAGAATCAGCAGACAAACATGCCGATTGATATTATCGCCAATGGTTGTAGTAAGTGTGGGTTTGTGAGTGCTGTTCAGCATTAAATCGGTATCCCCATGGTTGGAAAAAATGCCTAAATCAGGCTATACGTGGCGTTTTTATAGAATTGTTCTTCAATCGAAATTTGCCATATACATAAATTAACTGTCCTATCAAAGTCTCTGACTTGCTTAAGCTTATCATATCCTTCTCAAATTTGCAACTGACTTTTGGTAGCTTCCGGCGGATCTTACTTCATTTGAGATTGTTGACACTTGGCGAAAAAGCACTGGTTGCTACTCAAATGAATATTTAAGTAGCGTTTACAAGGCAAATAAGCAGATTAAGAAACGATATCAGTCAAGTAGGCTTGCTGAAATTCTGCCACTCGATACTCCCGACTTTCTTCAGTGAATAACCAACCTCGCGGAGATAATCGCCATAACAAACTTGTGCATGGAATCCCTGCATATCGGTAAGCAATTTACGAAAATCACCGTCGATTTCTATGTCAATCTGGGACCGGCAGGCAGGGTGAGAAGGCGAGTCAAGCACCTTGCCCCGGAATCCCTGCCACTTCGAGCATCTTAGATTCGGGATAATAACCGTGACTATCTGCCCTTTAGTGTACCGAACCTTGGTCGCGGCACCGTAGTCCGATTCAAAATGGGTCATGATTTTAGCCGGCTCATAATCCTTGCCGTTCATTTTCCTGGGGGCGGCACAATGGGCCACTGTGAAAATGCCGTCGTGTGGAAAATGTGTATTGCACACGAAAGTCGGCTTGCCGGCGATCCATCGAAGTAGCACGCCGGGCAGGGTGTGTGTCAGATCGGTGTGGCAATAAGCAGTATATCCTTCGTCGTTTGCCAGGCTCAATACCAGACATGGCGGGGTATCAAGCATCTCGATAACCGATCTGCCCATGCAGTTGGCAAAGCCGAAGTTCGTCGCTCCCGATTCGCGCATCAGTTCTTTACAAACGGCCAGGGCTATAAATGAGTTGATTACGAACTTCCTCTCGGTCTGGAGGGTGACATTGGGCAAAGCGAGCAGTTCGTCCGTCTGCCGCTGTGCGTTTTTCATGATATTTTCATCCATCCGGGCCTTTGCCAGACGTTCGGCAAATTGGGCCTCGGAAACGATTTCGAAGTCGTAATCCCAGACCTCTTTCGCGTGGGCAGGGCCGAGCCTTTGACCCGGTTCACTATAGGCGGCCAGGCCTCCGATCGCGAGCATTTTCGTACCTTTGGCATTTTTCAGTCCGTACAGCGCCCGCAACCGCCAGAGAATCTCGTCATAGTCATCGACTACGATATCGTCAACGTACATATTCGGCTCTTCGATTGTGTCGCCGTTTTTCCGTAGGAGCCGCCAATGGGCGATTTCATACCAGAGATAGTGATGATCGGACTTGTGCCGCAGGAACATGATGTTAGGCGTCTTTGAGGCGGCAAGTTTATAAATCTGCCAGCCGCCGGCCGCATAGACCAAAAGCACATCGCATTCGGTGTTCGCCGCCTCGTCGGCTTTCTGATCGTTGTCCACCAGGGCAAGAGGCAAGATTTCGATGGGAAACTCTGCTTTGGATGAAAGCTCGTTCAATTCGGCCCTGATTCTCACGGTCTCCTCATTTACCTGCCCCTGGGTTTGGATTCCACCGTAACTGCGCCAACTGGTTTTCTCCTGCCGTTTTTCTATCTGGTAAGTCAGAACCGGCTTGATTCGAAGCGCTGTACCAAGGGGCAGCACTGATCCGGACGAAACCGGTTTCATGATAGCGGTATGGGCCGCTGATATTGTTGCCGGCATCAAGCTGCCCAGTGCAGTTGTGCCGGCAAGGCCGCCAAGAAATCCCCGCCGGCTTATGCCTGTTGTCGAAGCTTTAGGATACCCGATGGAGGAACACGCATGCGTGAGGAAGTTGGAATTGATTTGATGCTCATCATGTTGCATGGCAATAGCCCTCCTAATTTATAGGCTGAGATTTTTTTTGAATAACGTACATCAATTCTATTATATCTTTCTATTTATTCCAGTGCCAAATAATCCTGGCAGGGACAACTTCGGCTTAATGTCGAGCCTTCTTGCCTTATTCCTGGTATTATGCTATGATGTGCCGGCCATTAGAAGATTATATGCAAGAAAGTTGATGAAAGACTTTTCTTATGACTGTAGATAAGAATATTCGCACGGCCTCTTATGAGCTGTCACCTGTGAGGGAATTGTCAATAAAATCCGAGGTCAAAGATTCTGAAGGGCCTTTTTCGGAATCTCTATTCGCTCACAACGTATCATGGTTTTGTCAGTTCCGATGGCTGGTCATTGCCATTCTTCTGTCCTTTGGAATCGCAGGATTGTTTCCTCGATTGCTCGATCCTTTCGGGATCCGGACTCCTGGTATATGGCCTTTCATTACGGCGGTGGTTCTGGTTCTCAGCAATCTATCCTTTCTGTATTTAGCTCAAACGAGGACCTCACCCGCCCAGATCAAGTCTAACTTGTGGGGCCAGATCACGGTCGATTTGGTTATCCTTAGCGGAGTCGTTTACTTTGTCGGCAGCCTTCGGACTGATATTGCGTTTATGTATCTATTTCACATCGTTTTGGCGTGTGTGTTCTTCTCGAGCAGGCAGTCACTGATTGTTACATTAATGGCGATCGGTATGTTCGCGGCGTGTATCATATTCGAATATGTTCTGAAGATACTGCCTCCGATGAGTATTTTCACAGGCTCGTTTCGAGAAGAGCATACTTCTTCGGTCCTGACGATGCTTGCATTCAACTTCTCGCTCACTATCGGAATATGGCTGGCTGTGTGGTATCTTGCTTCTCATCTTTCGGCGATGGTACGCCTGAGGGATTTCGAGCTCGAACAGACCAATCGCAGGCTGATGGCGGCCTCCGAGGAACGGTCCCGGCACATGCTCACAACGACCCATCAGCTAAAGGCTCCCTTTGCCGCGATTTATTCCAACGCACAGTTGCTGTTGCAGGGGTATTGCGGCGAAATCCCGGAAGAGGCATTGCAGGTGATTCGGCGGATATTGATGCGATGCCGGCGATTGACTGCGGAAATACAGGAGATGCTCCAGTTAGCGAATCTGAGTTCGACGAGTCAGGAGTCTCTTCCTCAAACCAGGATTGTTTCGACGGAATTGCTGAAGTGGTGTATGTCTCAGGTTAGCAGCGTCGCTCAGGAACGGGGTATTGTTTTCAAGACGGATATTCGGCCGGTCATCATGATGGGTGCTGAAGATCACTTCAAAATGCTGTTTGTCAATCTGTTGTCAAATGCAGTAACATATTCCCATAGAAATGGGCAGGTAATATTTACCTGCCACCGAGGGCCGAATTTGGAGCCTATCGTCACTATTGAAGATAATGGTATAGGTATTCCAGCGGATAAGCTGCCTCGTATCTTCGAGGAGCATTACCGCACTAAAGAAGCCGTACAGCATAATAAGGAGTCTTCCGGATTGGGTTTGGCTATTGTAAAACATGTAGCTGAAATGTACGGAATTAATATACGGGTGGAGTCTCGCCCCGGATTCGGGACGAAATTTGAGCTGACGTTCCCGGTCTTGGATGAAAGCTCGGAAAAATAATTAAGAAGGAGAAACAAAATGGCCTATGTTTTAATTGTGGATGACGATGAGGATTTCGCAGAGACCACTGCAACTGTTATACGAAATGAAGGGCACGACGTACAGATCGAACTGGATACTGAAAGTGCTGTTCAGAGTATGAATAATAAAACTCCGGATTTAGTGGTTCTGGATGTCATGTTCCCTGAAGATGCTTCGGGTGGATTTGAATTGGCGCGCTTTATGCGTAATGAGAACGAAACTCTCAAGATGATTCCCATTCTGATGCTGACGGCAATTAATGCCAGGTTTCCGCTTGGTTTTGGCCCAAATGACATAGACAACGAGTGGATGCCCGTGACCGGTTTTCTTGAAAAGCCCGTGGATTTTGACGTCCTGGTGAACAAAGTATCGAAGCTTCTCGGCCAGAAAAGCGATGCCGACTGAGACATCAAAAGCTTCAAGGAGAATATTGCCGCCCCGTGTCATCCCTTCGTGTTACTCAGGGCAGGCTCTGAGCCCATCACGTGTTCGAGGACAGGCTTTGCGAAGGACCTCAATGTCGTCGGTGTTATAGTAACTCATCGGTTGGTTATTCTCTATCTGCAAGAAAGGAGCATGATAGATGTTAATGTGTGGAATCCGGCAATATATTTGTATCATACTTGGCGTTTTAATTACGACTGTTGCATGCAGTGCTGATTCAGAGCCAGGTTGGCCTCAATTTCATGGGCCGAACCGTGATAACCGATCGACCGAAAAAGGTCTTTTGGAAAAGTGGCCGGAAAACGGCCCGGCGTTACTTTGGACAGCTACGGGCCTGGGGCATGGATATTCAACGGTGGCGATTGCCGCAGGGATGATTTACACCGCCGGCAGCATTGAAAAGGATACGGTCATTACGGCCATGAATATGGATGGCAAGATTCAATGGCAGGTCAGGAACGGCCCTGCATGGGCGGGGGACCGCCCCGGTACGCGGTCAACTCCAACCATCGACGGAAACCGGCTCTATCATCAGAGTCCGATTGGAAATCTTATCTGCCTCGATGCCAAGACAGGAGAGAAAATTTGGGGTTTCAATACGCTGGAGAAATTCAAAAGCAAGACGAATACATGGGCCCTGGCCGAATCTCTTCTGGTCGATGGAGAGCGTCTGATCTGCTGTCCCGGAGGGCCGCAGGCTTCTATGGTCGCTATGAACAAAAATAACGGGTCTGTCATCTGGGCTGCTCCGAGCGCCGGAGACCTGGCCGGCTACAGTTCCCCGACTCTGGGAGAGTATCAGGGACTGCGGATTATCGTCGTACTGACCGCTAAAAACTTTATCGGCGTCAATGCCGACTCAGGCGAAATGCTCTGGCAGGTTAAGCACGAATCTTACGCGGATGAAAACGTTATGACGCCCATCTTTCACGATGGCCAGGTCTTTATCAGCACCCTGAAGGCAGGGTCGGTAAAGTTTAAGATTAATGTCAAAGACGGCAAAGTTTCGCTTGAAGAATTATGGCGAACGCAGGAGCTTGATTGTCACCACGGCGGCGTTGTGCTTCTCAACGGAAATCTTCACGGCAACAGCACATTCCGCAACAGTATGTTGTGGGTTTGTCTCGACTGGCAAACCGGTGAAAAAAAGTACATGGATAAAGGCGTCGGCAAAGGCTCGCTCACATACGCCGACGGGATGCTGTATACGTTGAGCGAAAACGGTGTCATGGGGCTCGTTCGACCTGCCGCCGCGGGATATGAGCTGGTCAGTTCGTTCGATATCCCCAAGGGGGGCAAGGGTAACAGTTGGGCGCATCCTGTCGTCTGTGCCGGCCGTCTTTATATTCGCCACGGCGATTTCCTTTACGTTTACAATGTTCGATAATGAATCCATAACATTTTAGAGAAGGAGAAATAATGATTGGTACAAAGCACAAAAAAGTTCTATTTTGCATGTTCCTGGCTTTCTTCATCTCGCTTTCGGTTTGCTCGAAGCTGTCCGCGGCTCAGGACCGGGCGGAACTGGCAAACAGCGCCATCCCCAGACTTGAAAAAGTCCTGCAGGAGAATATTGCTTCATTCTGGTATAATAAGAGCCTGGATCGTGTCAATGGTGGTTACACAATCAACTTCGGTCCGAAAGGCGAGCCCAAAGGCCCCGGCACAAAAATGATTGTCACTCAGGCGCGGACGATGTGGCTCTTCGCCCGGCTGGCACGGGCCGGCTATGGCGGCAACGAATATCTCGAAGCAGCCGAGCATGGCTATCGCTTCCTGAAAGAAAAAATGTGGGACGCCGAGAACGGCGGCTTCTTCTGGGAGGTCGATGCCACCGGAAATGAAAAGCTTCAGCCGCGAAAGCACCTTTACGGCCAGTCTTTCGCTCTCTACGCTATTTCCGAATATTATCTGGCCACCGAAAGGCAGGATGTGCTGGATTTCGCGATTCGGTTCTTTGATCTGCTGGAGGAAAAATCCCACGACAAAATGTACGGAGGCTATATCGAATTTTTCAACGAAGACTGGACGCCTGCCGGCGCCGGCGAAACTTCTTATATGGGTGCTCCGGCAGATCTGAAACTGATGAACACGCATCTGCATCTATTGGAAGCGATGACGACTTTCTATCGTGCCTGCAAACTGCCTTTGGCTCGTGAACGGTTGCTGGAGCTAATTAACATCGAGAGCAATACCGTTGTACGAAAAAACCTTGGCGCCTGCACAGATAAATACGATCGCGACTGGACGCCAAGACTCGAAGCGGCCTATGCGCGTATCTCCTATGGCCACGATATTGAGAACATCTGGCTGCTCATGGACGCATGCGATGCGGCGGGAGTTTCGAGCTATCCGTTTGGCGATTTGTATCGAACCTTGTTTGACTATTCACTGAAGTACGGTTACGACCAGGGCGCGGGCGGATTTTACGACAGCGGTCTTTTCAATCAACCGGCCGACAGTCTCACAAAAGTCTGGTGGGTCGAGGCTGAGGCTGTCGTAAGCGCCTTGTATATGCACCGACTGAAAGACGATCCACAGTATCTGGATATCTTCGAGCAGACCTACGATTACATCGAAAAGCACCTCGTGGACTGGGAATATGGCGAGTGGCATGCCAATGTCACTACCAGAGGTGCCGTGCAGGGCGATAAAGCAAATACCTGGAAAGCAGGGTATCACAGCGGCAGGTCAATGATCGAATGTCTGGAAATCCTAAAGCAATGGAAGAACTAAATGTTTGTGCTCCGTAAGGAGTCCCGAGGACTGCGTGCTGAGCTAAACTCTGAACGCAGTTCGAGACCTTAGCCTGGAATTACATTGGTCGCACATGGACCTTTTTTGCCTTCTCCGACCTCGAATTCAACTTTCTGGCCTTCATCGAGCGATGCGTAGCCAGTCGTTTTAATCTCCGAGTGGTGAACAAACAAATCATCGCCGCCGTCGTCCGGCTGGATGAAGCCGAATCCCTTACTTGAATTGAACCATTTTACCGTACCTGTACTCACTGAAACTTCTCCCCGGCCTTATAAAGGCCGTCTTAACAATAACTCTCTCTTTCGATTTTATAAGAGCATACCCTTGAGAGTTGTAAGAAAATACTCTACTAAACATTTGAATATACATATAGACTGTCAAAAGTCAATAAAATAAAAAGAAAAAAACAACGGCTTATAAACGGTCCGAACTTGTTCGATTCTAAGAACTTCACCTCGATGATTGAGCATTTGAGTTTTTGCTGGTAAACTGTGAGTTATATTGATCTATTAGGTTCGGAACAAGTAACCACTTTTTGGAGAATAACTAATGCAGATAAGGATTAAATCGCTAATTATTACTTGTGCATTTTCGTCCGTGACTTTGGCGGCGTCAGTACCGTCAATTCCGAAGCCGGATTATAGAATAGTCGATGATTTTTCATACACTCAGCAGGCCGCCGCTACGATCTGGGAGCCTATGGCCGGCAGCAAAACTGTTTCGCTCCTGGAAATTGACGGCGGGAAAGCTTTAAGGATGCAATGCAACTTCAGCGGGACAAAAATAGAACGTGCATCCTGGGATGGTAACCTCAAACTCGATCTTACCATGTGTAAGGGTCTTCAATTCCTGTTTTACTGCCCCGATCCAACGCCTGTCGCAAGTTTTGCCGTCTATCTGCACAGCGGGGACGGGTGGTACAGAGGCGGATTCGATGCGCCTGCTCAAGATGGATGGGCCGCAGTCAGGATTGATAAGGATGCGACTAACATCGAAGGCCGTCCGGCCGGATGGAGCAAAATCGATACGATTCGCATCTCCGCGTGGCGCGGGCAGGACATAGACACCGAGTTTTATATTGCGGCTCTGGGAGTATTTGGTACGGCCGGTCAGATTGTAATCGTTCGTGGCGATTCGGCCGCAAGCGAGGCGCCGGATGAGCTGGATTCCGTCAGGCAATATACGCAAATCATGAGCGAGTTTCTTGATCGGGCCGGCCTTTCGCATACCGTCCTTAGCGATTATGATGTCACCTCGGAAAGGCTCAAGGGCATAAAGCTTTTAGTTCTGCCGCATAATCAGAGTATGCCGGACAATGTTGCCGGACGGATCGCCGAATTTCTTCAGGCCGGCGGGAAATTAATCGCCTGCTACACACTACCTGGTCGTCTCGAGTCGATAACAGGTATTCGAATCGGCCCTCATGTTCGACAAACGTATCAGGGCAATTTTGCCTCGATCCGTCCTTCCGCTGACGCCTTAAATGCAATGCCGGCGATTACAAAGCAAGCCTCATGGAATATACGCGAAGCTTCCGCAGTCGAGGGAAGCAGCCGGGTTGCCGCCTTATGGTATAACGACAAAGATCAATCTACCGGCAAATCCGCCGTCATCGCCGGCCAAAATTGTATCTTCCTGACACATGTGCTTTTATCCGATGATTCGGCCAATAAAATGCAATTGCTGCTGGCTATGGCCGGAGAGCTTGTGCCGGAGCTCTGGCATCAGGCGGCCGAGGGATGTCTCGGCCGGGTAGGCCGTTTGGGGCCCTATGATAATTACAAATCGGCCAGGGATGGTATAATAAAACTTGCTCTCGGAGACCGTCGAACTCTGGATGTCCTCAAAAAGGCCAATCAGCTTCACACTCAAAGCTTGGCCATGTTATCCGAGGGTAAGTTTTCACAAGTCATTACTGCTGCTGAACAATCACAGGAGTCTCTTATCGATGCTTACTGCATGGCTCAAAAACCCTTACACGGAGAGCACCGTGCTTTCTGGTGCCACAGTGCTTTCGGTGTAGCCGGCATGAGCTGGGAGCAGGCCGTAAAGATTCTTGCCGATAACGGTTTCACTGCTGTGATGCCGAATATGATGTGGGCGGGTGCAGCTTTTTATAAAAGTGACGTGTTGCCCGTTGCGATGGCCGTCGAGCAGCAGGGCGACCAAATCGAACTTTGCCTGGCGGCATGTAAAAAATACGGCGTCGAATGTCACGTCTGGAAAGTCAACTATAACATGGGCTGGGCGACGGAGAAGGAATTCATCGCCGCGATGAAGACCGATGGTCGCACGCAGGTCAACTATGACGGCTCATCGAATGACCGATGGCTCTGCCCGTCACATCCGGAAAACCAGAAGCTGGAGATTGAATCGATGCTCGAAGTGGCGCGAAAGTACGACGTCCAGGGCCTGCATTTCGACTACATCCGTTATCCCGGCGATGAGGGCTGCTTCTGCAAAGGCTGCCGTGAGCGTTTCGAGAAAACGATTGATAAGAAAATTCGCAACTGGCCCGCCGATGTACGCAATGAGGAGAGCCTTCGGGAACAATGGCTGGACTTTCGACGCCGGCAGATTACCGAAGTCGTAGCCGCCGTTTCGCAGCAGACGAGAAAGATTAGGCCGGGCATTAAAATTTCGGCGGCGGTTTTTAGAAACTGGCCCGTCGATAGAAACTCGGTCGGCCAGGACTGGAAGCTATGGTGCGACCGCGGGTACCTCGATTTCGTATGCCCCATGGATTATACGGACTCCAGCAGCCACTTTAAGCGCATGGTCGAGCAGCAGCTTACATGGGCCGGCACGGTTCCATGCTATCCCGGCATAGGTTTAAGCGTCTGGAGCGACCCGTCTGATATTTGTAAGCTCATAGAACAAATCAATGTCACCCGTAAGCTGGGCACAGGGGGGTTTACAATTTTCAACTATAGTCCGAATGAGGCAAATAAAATCCTGCCCCTGCTGGGAAAGGGTCTTACGCGAAATGAATGAAACTTATCCGGATGGAACAGTCACCTCGATGAAAACGTTTTCCGGTTCGCTTTTGCATTCGATTGTGTAATCATCCGGCTTATCCAGGACTACCGTTTTCGTTTGAAGTTGCCCGTTTATGTTAAAACCATGTGTGATTTGCAGGTTGGTCTTTAAAGTCTGCTTCGGCAGCAAATGCAGGCATGCCCGAATTACATTGAGGCCCGGATTTCCTGTGAACTTCACATAAACCTGCTCGGCGGGCTTATCCAGTACAATATCAGTGTCCCAGTTGCATCGCCAGTGATTCGTCCATGTCGGCACCGATGATTTGTATATCTCTTTGAAATCCGCCGGCCGGCCCACCGAATATGCTATACGGTTATCGGTTTTGCTTGCCTGCTGTCCCTGGTATGTGCGGAATGTCGCGCCGGCGCTGAACCATGCGATTTTCATCCCGGCAGGCGCTGCCAAAAGCAAAATAGCGTCACCTTTGATTCGGCAGGTGTGCCGCTCCGGATCGTAATCCTTCGGCATCGCAATTAGATATTTCTGCAGATCAGCAGGATTGGAGGTATTGGGAGTTACCAGCATCGGGGTCGTGAGCAGGCCGTAACGGTCGCCGAGTTCATATTGGAGATGATTCTTTCCTTTTTTTAACCTCGGCAAGCTTATCGGGGCTACCTGCACCCAGGTGTCGATAGTTAAAGATTTTATTGCCGGCGCTGCTTTTTTGCCGGATGTCGAGAGCTTCAAAAGATAGCCGTATGTGCCTTTTACTTTTTGCGTCAGATCAAGATTCGTTTTTCCGCCCGGCTTGAATTTGCCTGCTGCTTCCCACGTGATTCCATTGTCCAGTGACACGGCAGCATTGACGGGAAGGAATGATTCTATTGTCACAACCGAACCTTCAGTATCGTCGGCCGGGTCATCCATATCGTTGATTTTTGCTACAATAATATATGGTGTGAAGATCTCGAAAACAACCCGGCCTTTGCCTGACTGTTTAAGGTGCAGTCCTTCTTTGCCGGGGACGAGATTATCTACGGCGTAAACGCCGTCCACGAAATCTGTCGATGCTTCGGACAAATCCGGTGCGTAGTGAAAGAGGCCGTTGCCGTGATTCCATCGTGTGAAATCCCGATGGTTGGGCTTCATTCCCACCGGCTCGGTCTGGATGAGGTCTTTAATCCATTTGGTCTGGTTGTATCGGGGCAGGTGGTTCCATCGGCCGCCCTGTGGTGTCCAATATCGCGTGAATGACTCGCCCTGGCGCAGATAAAAATCCATCGTATGGCAGTCCTCGAACCATCGGTAATAGTAGTTAATCCTGCTGTCGCGATAAATCTCGAATACCTTGTTCTTGTCCTGCTCATTCGGAAAGAACGGCTCAATTTTAATCGGAGGGTTAGTCCATAAGCTGCGGTTTTGTCTGGCTTCGTCGAGACTTGCGACCGTGCCGTCGGCATCGACTAAAATTCCCCGAACATCGAGATCAAAATAATGCCACGACTGGTCATACCAGAGCTCCGTTGCGCAATGGTTCCAAAGCTCAACACCGAACGAACGGCCCTGCTCGAAGCCGATACCCTGAAAGATGCCGTCCAGTACCGGGCCGAATATCCCGCAATAAGCCATGTTGTAAACGTTCAGAATCTTGAGTGGATCGCGGACCGTTGCGTATTCGTCAAACGTGTCCGGCCCCTCAAGAATCTCGTTGAAATGATAAAGGCCGGTTTCATAGCCGCACAAATACTTCCAAACTGCAATTGCCAGATCATTGCCGGTCTTATCTTTCCATTCATGGAACTGCCTAAAGCGTTTTAAGTCTGTAGTGTCCGCTGTATTTTCGCTCGTAACCCGGATACACGCGACCTTTGCTACGGATTCACTTGTAATTCCTGAAAACAGAGCAATGAGAACAGCCGTGTAATAAATAGTTCTTACGTGTCTTTGACTCGAAACCAACGTTTCATCTCCTTTTTTAGTATGGGCGGTTTGCGAACCGCCCGTACACGAGGCAAATTTTTCGCGTTATTTTCTAAGGCCGGCCAAAGTTTGTTCGACCGCTTGTTGAAGCTGTTCGGGGCTGAGCAATTCAATCTGCATGTTGAGCCGCAATACGTTACAGCGGCCGTTATGGACAGGCTTGGGCTCATATACAAGAATATTTGTAGGGTGCATGTTGTTATTCTGGCCGGGGATATATACATACTTGCCGCCCTCAGGGTCCGGGCACTGAAATAGCTTTGTGGTGCCGCTGAATTCTATCAATGCTTCCAGTGATGGTGGAAAACTGTCGTTGCTAATTGCATAAATTTGTATATTTTGTCCAATCGCTCGCAGATTCGTTTGGCACGTTACAGTTATGGCTTTGTTTTCTGTTCTTATCATGCCCTCGGTATATTCCTGTCCCGCCTGCCCAACGTTTTTGATTACCCATAAGACGCCTAAAGCAATAAGCCCGAAAAAAATTATGGCGGTGATAATGTTGATAATCGTGCCGCCGTAAGAATCTGTCCGTCGGGCCGGCAAGAAGCTGTAACGAACAGGCTTTGCTCTGATAGATTCTTTTTTTCGCTCCATCATAAATCCTCGTTTCCGGTTGATTAATGTGAAAA
Organism: uncultured Pirellulales bacterium; assembly: GCA_964530105.1. Classification (GTDB taxonomy): domain Bacteria; phylum Planctomycetota; class Phycisphaerae; order Sedimentisphaerales; family Anaerobacaceae; genus JAFGPJ01. Next base: position 17,148 of record CAZHBL010000036.1, read on the forward strand.
TTGAGCAGAGAACACAATTATACGATATGATAGCACCCGTTCTCATTCAGGGCAAGAATCCCAATGCCGGATTTAAAGAAATTTTAGGGGCAACTCTGTGTGGCTGCCCTACAACCGTTAATCGCTAAATGTCATACTTGCCTGTGAGGTTCCACCATAAGTGCCCATATTGATAATGCTGCCGTTCGGAACCGGTTCATCGCCAATAGGTGAAGCCGGATCACCTTTATCGATACAGGGACTGCTAACATTGTCCTGTACCCATGTTTGGCTGTCCGGGTCCCATCTGCCCGCCTGGGATTTCAAATGGTAGTCTCCAGTGTCCGTGCTGTCGGAGCTGACCCAATAAAGCGAGACAAATAGCGGGTCGGCGTCGATATTACCGAGCCCCGGCCATGAGCCCTGAACGTCACTGTAGGTTATTGTAGCGGTACTTTCTGCAATTGGAGCATTGACGTTGAAATAAATGATCGAGTTGGTTACCGTCGGCACCGAGCCAATGATACCGCCCAGGAGATTCTCGACAATGGTACAGTTGGTTATTGCCGGGACGCCTCCCAAAATACCTTGCTTAGCATTTTTCGCGATGATGCTATTGGTAATTTGAGGATAGTTGTAGTAAGTGAACCTTGCAGACTTTCGTGGATGCATCTCGATACCGGCACCGTCATTGGCGACAATGCTGCAGTTGGTGATTGCCGGACTGCCGTTGCTGTATAACTTTATCCCGGCGTTCGTATTGGCGGTAATTGTGCAGTCGGAGATTACGGGGGCAGCTTCGGTGCAATAGATGCCGTTGCTCCCTCCGGTTATTGTAAAGCCGCTTAGGATGCTGTCGGCATCTTCGCCGCCTGAGAATGTTACGACCCTACCGTTGCCGTTAATAACTGTGGCCGCAACGACTGCCGGATCATCGGGATTTGCTGAGCTAACCGTGAGTTTTTTGCCTTTGAAATTTATGCTTCCGTGATGGATTCCCTCATCGGCAATAATCGTCTCACCGGTCTGGCCGGCTGCGATGGCGTGCTGGATAAAGTCATAGTATTTACCCGTAGTCAGATTCTGTACCGAGCCGTCATAGCCTGAGTATGCGAATTCCAGCGAGACTCCCTCAATCTCACCAAAATTGCTGTTTTGCCAGACGATTGTATCGGCGTTTATTGCCGGGCCCATCCCATAGGGATAGCCGGTAAGTTCTACATTCATCACGCTATGTTGTTTGGTCAGGCAGCAGGCTTTGATTTGCCCGCTGTAGTCTCTCCCTTCGATATATACAATCAGACAACCGTCGATATCCGGTTGTTGCTGAGTGCTGCTGGCCCTTACGATTACCAGTTCGCGGATATTTGCAGTATCAGAGATGTCGGCTCCGTAAATATCTCCCCTGTCGTTTCGCTCATCCGTCCAGACGACGAGGTTGCCGGAAATGGCAGGGTCGTACTGACGGGCGGGATCGCTGCAAATAGTAAAGACCTTGATGTCATTTATGTTCGAGATATCGGCGCCGTAAATATCGCCTTCGGCTTCATATACGACAATATTCCCGGAGATGTCTATGACGTCGTCGAAGTCTTCGTAGTAGCCTTCATAGGGATATGGATCGCGTTTTCCAACATGTTCGGCAATGGTGAAATAAACCGGCCTGGCGGTGATATCGGCACCACATATACTGTAGGGCGTATTCCTCCATTCGCTCTCGACATTCTTGTTTATGTCAAGATGTTCCAGCCAGACTACTTTGTTGCCTGAAACCGCCGGGTGGCTGTAGGATTGAGTATTGTTGTATTGTCTTAAGATGAAATCTTCTCCTGTAGCGATGTTTTTAGCGTAGATGCCGATACATTCCGGGCCGCGAAAGCCCGCGGAGAAGGGACCTGCTGCCCATACGACGATATCACCGTCGATCTTGGGTTGTGTGTTGATTCCGCCGCCGGGAAATTCTTCATCAAGCT
>CAZHBL010000037.1:0-18923 GCA_964530105.1 uncultured Pirellulales bacterium
ATAACGCCATAAGACGTTATTTTACAAATATTTATGAATTTTACAGAAGTGTTTTCTATCAAGTATACAAAGGAGAACGGGAAAATTACAGTACGTTTGACGAGTGAGCTCGACGCAGTCCGTCTTCAAATTAGTGATACCGATATCGGCATTCCAGCAGCAGAGCAGGCTAAGATATTCGATGAGTTCTATTGGGCTGGTAAGGCAACAGAAACTGAGGAAAATAGCCCGGGTCTGGGATTGGTTATAGTTAAGTATATTGTAGAGATTCATGGCGGCAAAATAGTAGTAGAGAGCCAGGAAGGACGGGGAACGACTTTCACGATAACACTTCCGTGCGTCGTGCCGTAATTTTGGAAGATCGCGTCTTGGCCATCTCGGATTGGCATCCTTCGTTTTAGTTACCCAATCCCATAGCTGTGGCTCTCCTATCCAAATCAACGACATTATCGACGCCCAGCTTTCGCATAATACGACTGCGATGCACTTCAATAGTGCGTTCTGATCGCTCCAAAATATAAACAATTCTTTTGTTATTGAAAGGAAACAGAATTGCTGTAAAATACATATCGGAACCTAAGGTTGCTCTCTGATATAAAGCAAAGTTGGTCTCTCTTCTGCTGACGAAATAGACTTAAACCTCGACGGGGTGTGATTATATGACGGTTTTACAAATACTTGAATCTTTTGGACAGGCCGAACCAGGGGATCTGATACCTGTTTTGCAGTTAGTCCAGAAAGAATATGGTTATTTACCGCAGGAAGTTCTGTTGGAAATAAGCAGGCACACGTCAATTCCAGCCAGTCGTATTTTTGGTGTGGCAACTTTCTATGAGCAGTTCTATCTCGAACCCCACGGCCGACACACAATCAAGTGTTGTCGCGGAACCGCCTGCCATGTTCGTGGAGGCCGAGGTATGATTAAAGCTGTCAAACGATTGCTGGATATCGACGAAGGCCAAACCACTGAGGATATGCGATTCACTTTTGAAACTGTAGCCTGCCTGGGCACCTGTTTTCTTGCGCCGGTAGTTATGGTTAATAATGATTATTACGGTAATTTGAAAACGACCCAAATCGAAAACATCCTTAAAAAGTATGAATAAGCAAATGAGTAAAGAGAAAATAATATCGCTAAGTCAACTCGAACAGCTAAGCTCGGACCTGAGAGCCAAACAGCAGAGTTACAATGCCAGAATTCTAATTTGCATGACCGGCTGTCGAGCCCTTGGTGCCGAGAATGTAGCCAAACAATTCAGGAAAAGCCTTGCGGGTACGAAACTTGAACATCAGGTCGCCGTGGTGGAAGTTGGATGCATTGGATTGTGCGCCAAGGCCCCTGTGGTTCTGATCGAGCCATACGATTATCTTTATGGCGGTGTGACAGTCGAGGATGTGGAAGAGATAATTTCTACAACTATCCAACTCGGCAAGCCGGTTGAGCGGCTTGCGATAGTTCAGAACGGCTTAGCTCAGCCCGAAATAGGAAAAATAAACTTCTACAAACAGCAGAAAAGAATTGTCCTTGAAAATTGCGGCAGAATCGATCCCAGGCAGATTGAAGAGGCCATTGCTCGCGGCACATATATCTCGGCAGTCAAGGCTATTACACAAAAAAAGCCTCAACTGGTGATAGATCAGGTCATTGAATCAGGCCTTCGCGGTAGAGGGGGAGCCGGATTTCCGACAGGAGTAAAATGGAATTTTTGCCGGAAGTCGCCTGGAGAAGAAAAATACCTAATCTGTAATGCCGATGAAGGCGATCCGGGTGCGTTCATGGATAGAGCCCTTCTGGAAGGTGACCCACATAGAGTTATTGAAGGTATGATTATCGCTGCTTTTGCTATCGGTGCAAGTCAGGGATTTGTATATGTTCGAGCTGAGTACCCCATCGCAGTCGAACATATCAATATCGCACTTTCGCAGGCAAAGCAGTTTGGCCTGCTGGGTGAAAATATTGCAGGATCTGATTTTAGTTTCGATATTCAGGTTCGTATGGGTGCAGGAGCATTTGTTTGTGGAGAAGAAACAGCTCTCATCGCCTCTCTGGAAGGCAAAAGGGGTATGCCGAATCCACGTCCACCTTTTCCGGCACAAAGCGGTTATATGGGCAAGCCAACAAATATCAATAACGTCGAGACTTTTGCCAACGTGCCGATCATAATGAAAAATGGGGCCGAATGGTACAGTGCCATCGGAACTGAAAAAAGTAAAGGTACGAAGATTTTTGCCCTTGCAGGCAAAGTTGAAAATACCGGCCTGATAGAGGTACCGATGGGAACAACCCTTCGCCAAATTATCTTCGATACCGGTGGAGGTGTCAGGAAGGGGCGAAAATTTAAAGCCGCTCAGATGGGCGGGCCATCCGGTGGGTGTATACCTGCGAAATATCTTGATAGTGAGATCGACTACGATAGTGTTCAGCAGCTCGGAGCCATCATGGGCTCGGGAGGGCTGATCGTGATGGATGAGAATACCTGCATGGTTGATATTGCCAGGTACTTTCTTGAATTTGTACAGGCTGAATCCTGCGGCAAGTGTACACCGTGCAGGGTCGGTACGAAAAAGATGCTGCGAACTCTACAGGCGATCTGTCGGGGTGATGCAAAGCTGGAAGACCTTGACCGGCTGGAGGAACTTGCAGAAGATATCAAGAACGCTTCGCTTTGCGGTCTTGGCCAGACTGCTCCAAATCCTGTGCTTTCAACCTTGCGGCACTTCCGTGAAGAATATATTGAACATATTACACTCAAGACCTGCCGGGCGGCAGTTTGTGAAGAACTTGTAAGGGTATCGTGCCAGCACGCTTGTCCCGCACGTGTCAATGTGCCCGAATACCTTGCTTTGGCATCTGAGGGAAAACTCAATGAAGCCGCTAATGTTATCCGCCGACGCAATCCTTTTGTCTCTGTTTGTGGTCGGGTATGTGACCATCCGTGTGAGAAGAGGTGCCGGAGAAGTGACATTGACAGTCCGCTGGCCATCCGGGCTTTAAAACGCTACATTGCCGACAATATGGATAATTATGAAAGCCCAATTGCCAGGCCGGTAAGTAAAAAGCCGGAGGTGGCGATAATAGGCAGCGGCCCTGCTGGTCTTAGCTGTGCATATTTCTTAGCGCTTATGGGCAGGGCTTCGTCGGTATTTGAATCCCAACCGATACCAGGTGGCATGCTTGCTCTGGGAATCCCCGAATTCAGGCTGCCGAAAGAAATACTTTCAAAAGAGATAAATTTCATTCTTTCGCACGGGATTGAACTTCAAACAAGTTCAAATGTCACAGATGTGAGAGAAATGTTGAATAAAGGTTATAAGGCGGTTTTTGTTGCCTCTGGTGCTCAACAAGGAAAAACTATTAATATCGAGGGACTTGAACTCGAAGGTGTAGAAGATGCCCTTGAGTTTTTGAGGAACAGGGCTCTCGGAAAAGGATTAGATTGCCAGGATAAAAGAGTAATTGTTTTTGGTGGCGGCAATGCTGCGGTTGATGCGGCTCGCTGTGCTGTTCGCCTTGGGGCCCGGAAGGTTACGATACTATACCGTAGAACCAGACACGAAATGCCGGCTTATGAAGAGGAAATCGAAGAAGCGATAAATGAAGGCATTGAACTTATTGACCTAAGTATTCCAAAGCGCATCATAAGTGCTAACGGTGCTGTAGCAGGTGTTGAGTTCATAAAAGCGGAACTCGGCAAAGCTGACGCTGACGGCAGACGCCGTCCGATGCCTATTGAAGGTAGTGAAGCCACAATTGAATGCGATGTGGTAATACAAGCTATTGGACAGGTGGCTTCGATTGAGCCAGTGAAATTCTCCAACGGCCCTGAATTGACTGACTGGGGAACGATAAAGGTTGATTCTGTTACCTATAGTTCAACCGTCGATAGAATCTTTGCAGGTGGTGACTGCGTAACAGGAGCGTCAACAGTTATTGAAGCAATCGCAGGCGGACAACGGGCAGCTAAAAGTATTGACAAACTGCTTGGCGGAAGCGGCAATCTCCCGTATGACATAGGATTTTCATTCACAAGACCTGATGAAGAGACCCTTGCTCAATCTCCACCGCGAGTTGAGGAAAAGATTATTCCACTTGAAAAACGCAAGCGAGGCTTTGCCGAAGTTGTACTCGGGCTCGGTCGCCAGCAGGCGGTCGCCGAGGCATGCCGGTGTTTGAGATGCGATCTTGAAAAATAAAGGTGATTGAAGATATGCCGGAAGTTGAAGTTACAATAGATGGTAAAAAACTCAAAGGTCAGGCTGGTCAGACGATACTTGAATTGGCGATAAAAAACGGTATCGAAATTCCTAATCTCTGCCATGATCCAAGATTAAAATCAACCGGCTCCTGCAGGATGTGTCTTGTAGAAGTCCAGGGCCAGAGGGGCCCTGTCGCATCATGCACATTTGAGATAACTCCTGGGATTGTAGTACAAACTCAAACTGATGAAATCCGCCGATTACGAAAGACTGTTATGGAGCTTTTGTGTTATGAGCACAGAGGCAGCTGCACTACCTGTGATGATAACGGCGATTGCAAACTTCAACGGTATGCTTATGAGTATCAGATAAGTGAAGAGTTTTTAAATCAAACTGGTGATTCTAAGCCCCTTAGCAACTACACTACCGGCAACGAAGCGATTGAATACGACCCTAACAAATGTATTCGTTGCGGCAGGTGTATAAAGATATGTGAAGAAGTTCAGATGGATAGCGCTCTGACCTTTCGCGAAAGAGCAAGTCAGATGGAAGTTACTACTGCATTTGACATGCCCTTGAATGACTCTACCTGCGAATTATGCGGCCAGTGCGTATCGACATGTCCGACCGGAGCATTGTTCGAGCGCCAGGCAAAAGGCAAAGGACAGTGCAAAGACCTTATTCGGACAAGAACAACCTGTCCATATTGCGGTGTAGGCTGTCAAATTGACCTGAATGTCAATCCGACAAAAAATGATATTGTCCGCGTTACCAGTCCGGTGGGTGTCATCCCCAACAACGGTAATTTATGCGTTAAGGGCAGATTTGCAATGGATTTTGTCTCAAGTGAAAAAAGACTGACAAGTCCATTGATAAAACGTAATGATAAATTTGAAGAAGTAAGCTGGGACGAGGTAATTGATTTTGTCACAAAAAGATTGGATGAAATCAGGAAAAATCACGGCCCTGACAGTATTGCCGGATTGTCATCAGCCAAATGCACAAATGAGGATAATTACATATTCCAGAAATTTATTCGTTCTGTAATAGGCACTAATAATGTTGACCATTGTGCAAGACTTTGCCACGCTTCAACCGTTGCCGGGCTTGCCAGAGCATTCGGCAGCGGAGCAATGACTAATTCAATTGATGAACTCAAAGCAGCAAATTGTATATTTGTCATAGGCTCGAATACGACTGAAGCCCATCCGGTAATCGGACTTTTTATAAAAGAGGCAACAAAGAACGGGGCTAATTTGATAGTGGCTGATCCGAGAGGTATTGATCTTGTCCGTTTTGCTAAACTGCATCTTGCGCAGAAACCAGGTAGTGATGTGGCACTGATCAATGCTATGATGAACGTGATAATAGATGAAAACCTGCTCGATAAAGAATTCATAGAAGAGCGTACAGAGGGCTTTGCCGATTTGGCTGAGGCAGTGAAAGATTTTACGCCGGAAAAGGCTGAAAAGATTACGACAGTACCAGCTGACATGATTCGACAGGCGGCACGTATATATGCTACAGCATCAACGGCAAGCATTATTTACAGCATGGGCATCACTCAACATACAACCGGTACCGATAATGTGCTCAGCCTTGCCAATCTTGCGATGTTGACAGGCAATGTCGGCAAGGAATCTTCCGGTGTCAATCCGCTTCGCGGCCAGAACAATGTTCAGGGTGCTTGTGACCTTGGCGCTTTACCGAATGTGTATCCGGGCTATCAGTCCGTTGAAGATCCGGCGATAAGAACAAAATTTGAAAATGCATGGGGCACAAAGCTTTCGCCCACCAAAGGCCTGACTGTCGTTGAGATTATGCATGCTATAGAATCCGGCGATATAAAAGCCCTGTATATTATGGGTGAGAATCCCGCCCTTTCAGATCCGAATCTAAACAGAACACGAAAATCGCTGAAAGATGTGGATTTCCTCGTTATTCAGGATATTTTCCTTTCAGAGACGGCTGAGTATGCTGATGTAGTGCTTCCTTCAGCTTGTTTCGCCGAGAAGGAAGGGACATTTACCAATACTGAAAGGCGTGTGCAACTCGTCAGAAAAGCTGTTAATCCTCCGGGACAGGCACGCAGCGACTGGGAAATTATTTGCCGGATTGCAACAAAAATGGGCTACCTAATGGATTATGACGGTGCTGATAAAATAATGGATGAGATAGCATCGGTTTCACCAATCTATGGTGGAATATCATTTGAGAGGATTGAATCCGTTGGCATCCAATGGCCCTGTCCGGATAAAAACCATCCGGGCACGAAATTTCTGCACAAAGGAAAATTTACAAGGGGCAAGGGTAAATTCCACGCTGTAGAGTTTAAGGAACCTGCTGAGATACCCAGTAAGAAATTTCCATTTGTCCTCTCTACCGGCAGGCAGCTTTATCAGTTCCACACCGGCACAATGACGAGAAAGTCAGCGGCAATCAATCAAATCTCGCCGACCGGTTATGTAGAAATGCATTCTGAAGATGCAGAGAAACTCCGAATAAATAATGGTGACAGAGTCGAGGTGATTACACGGCGGGGTAATGTTGTCACAGTTGCCAAGGTGACAAGTGAAATCGAAAAAGGCTGGCTTTTCATGCCGTTTCATTTCGCTGAGGGTCCTGCCAACATGCTGACAATCGATAAGCTTGATCCGGTCGCGAAGATTCCGGAATACAAAGTCTGTGCCGCTCAGGTAAGAAAGGCAGAATGAAAGAGGCCGGAGACACAAAACAAAAAAAAATACAGCATTGTTCCGACAAAGTTGATATATTCCGTATCCATTCGAACGGCTCAACAGAATACACCAGTGACAATGTCATTGCTGAACAGCCTGTGACAATTATGATTGATCGGGTTGGGAGTTTTACTGTTATGTGCACGCCGTCCGATATCGAGGCCCTTGCTGTAGGTTTCATATTTTCCGAAGGTATGATTAACAGTATTGAAGAAGTGATCGCAACCTATATCAAACCTGAGCTTCCTAACGTTATTGGGGTGGAAGTCCAGGATCCCACAAAAATCGGTGTCGGGCGCAATCTCATCATAGCCAGCTCATGCGGCATGTGTGGAGTCCGAAACATCGAAAAGATGATTAAAAACATACCGGCATGTGAATGGACATTAAAAGTCACGGATTCCCTTCTCTATGAAGTTATGAAAAAGCTTAGAAGCTTCCAGCATATTTTCGATCTCACCGGTGGTTCACATGGTGCGGCTATTTTTAACAGCGACGGCGAGATTATTGCCTTCGCTGAGGATATCGGTCGTCACAATGCCTTGGATAAAGCCATCGGCAAATGTTTAATGGCCGGATTTACTCCACACAATTGTGGCGTTGCATTTTCCGGGCGTGTTAGTCTCGAAATCGTAACGAAAGCAGCCAGGGCCGGCATTGAATTGATTGCCGCTGTTTCTGCAGTTTCTTCGTACGCGGTATCAGCGGCGGAAAGATGGAACATTACAATCTGCGGTTTTGTCCGGCCGGACAAAATGAACGTATATACTAAACCTGAACGAGTTATTAATCATGATAAAAACAATATAGAGCTTTCGTTTGATTGCTTATGACATGAGTAGTGGAGATTTTCTTATGCCAAAGAAGAAACTTTCAGATGCATTAGCCAAGAGTTCCAATTTCGTTGTCGTCGCAGAACTTGCAGCCGGTCCAAAATATAATTTTGGCCCGATTGAAAAGTTCCTTTCCGCTACTAAGGAAGCTGGAGTTGAGGACTTACCGAAGGATTTCGACTTTGTAGGAATTACAGTTCCCCAAAATCCGGGAGGAGTGGCCAATCTCGAGCCGTCAGATGTCCTGTCCCGAATAAATAATAAGAACCTTCTCGGCGACCTGGATTTTATTCCTCACATTAGCTGTAAAGACCATAATGTCGATGCGCTCACAAGCTCTCTGGTTAATTACAGGGACCAAAAAGTGCAATCCCTATTGGTGCTTACCGGGGACAAGCCCGTTAGTGCCAGAGGCGTTTTCGAGGTGGAGTCCGTCGGATTGCTCCAGTTGATCGAACGTATGAACTGTGAATCGTTTCTGAAGGCAAAACCTGAACAGTGGAATACAATTAACCAATTTTTTCAAGGTGCCGCAGTTTCGCCTTTCAAATACACCGAAGGTTCACAGATGCAGCAATATTACAAAATGGAAAAGAAGATTGAATCCGGGGCCCGATTTTTGATTACGCAGGTAGGTTGGGACTGGAAAAAATCTCACGAGCTGATGCGGTATCTGGAGGAAAACTCAATAGATACCCCCGTGCTCGGAAACGTATATATGCTTAGTACGGCAACGCCCGCACCGCGTTTGATGAATCAGATCAAACTGCCGGGTTGTTTTGTAAGCGACGAGTTTTTAGCCAAGCTGCAAAGCGAACAGGTTGAACTGCACATTGAGCGTGCCGCTCAACAGGTGGCTATGTATAAGGAACTTGGTGCCGCGGGAGTAGATATTGGCGGTGTGCATGACTACGCCACCTTTACGAAAATACTCACACTTGCAAAACAGATTGGTTCTGACTGGGAAAAGTACAAGGACAATTTATGTTGGCCCGGCGGTGAGAAGTTCTATCTATACGAGAACTCCGGACAAAAGGCAGTCACAACAAGAATTAAAAAGAAATTCCGACAGAGATTCTTCGATTTCATGCACAGGGCGATTCTTGATTCTGATTACACCGGATTCAAGCTCTTTCGTGGTACTATGGGCCTTTTAGGAACAAGAAAAGGGAAAGGTTTTTGCTTTAAGTCCTTCTATGCTATAGAACGTGCATTTAAATATCTTGCTTTTGATTGTGAGGATTGTGGTGACTGTTACCTGCCGGAGAACTTTGGATACTGTTCGATTGGGGGATGTGAAAAAGGAATGGACAACGCTCCCTGCGGGGACTCTACCGTCGATGGTCTTTGTGGAAATAATCTCGATCGAACTTGTATCGGCGATTTGATATACAAAGCAGCGGCGGCGAAAACCGACGGGAGAAGCAAACTGAAAGCTATAATAAACCAACCTCGATTGCACGCCTTGGAAAATACAGCATCAATACTGAATTACCTTTTTGGTACAGACCATACGAAGACTGCTCCTTTGATATCTATCGGTGATATGTTAGACGCTACTAATCCGGTAACATGCACGGCTATGAAACAATTCAGTGATTCTCCCGGCAAAATGAAAAGCCAAAACGGCGCATTAAGTTTCTTGAAAGCTCTAATTAAGACGCAGGCAGCAGAAGGGGCTTCATACATAGCGATCAATATCGATGCACTGGTTCAGAACGGTCCAGGTAAAGCAGCCGAACTGATTCGACCTTATGTAAAACTGGTTCGCCGGCTTGGCAAAGGCGTGCCTGTGTGCATTGAAAGTCAACATGAAGAAGCCCTTATTGCCGGCCTTAAAGAATGGTATGGTGTCGAAGGCCAGGTGGAAGCCCCCTTAGTCGGACCAATTGGTATCTCTTCGGGCGACAAAATACTGGCACTCAGGAAACAATATGAATTCTGTATGATTGGCACACTTAGCAACAATGATGCTTCTGACAGTGAGAATCATCAGTCTTATATTGATAAAACATTCGATATGGCTAAACAACTGTTTAATAAAGCGGTCAAAGAATACCAGTTTAAGCCGGAGCAGATATTTTTCGACACTGTCGCCGCTGCCCTGATGTCCGACATGCCTAAATCCCCAGGTACCGCTAATCATACATATAAAGCATTCAGAATCATTAAAGATATTAAACGCGATCCGACAATGAAAAAAGGCCACTGTTTACTCAAGATAAATCAGGCCACCGTTGGCATTCCAAGTCGGAAAGTGGGAGTCGCCAGAGCCTATGTAGCCAAGGCAATGGAGTATGGTCTTGATGCCGCTTTCGTTGATGTTACATACCACTACGGTGAAAGCCCGGCCGATCCCAAACTTTTACAACTGATCGATTCGTACGCCGAAATGGACGGCTCATCCGAAAAGAAAAGCAATGCCGAAAAGCTAATGTCCGGTTTTTGTGCCGGCGCAAAAAAACCTGTTAAAAAGACCTGATGGGCCTGAGCAGGAATATCCCTAAGACGAACTTTATCCCGGCAAGAGGAGCTTGAATTCTAAAACGCCACGTACGTATGGGCGCGAAAATATGCTTTATTAAATCTCTTGCTCAATACCTATAAATAGGCTAAATTAATTAAATGTGTTGTAAGTGATCTCAATTTACTTTAATCCTATATAGATGTCTAATTAAGGAGAATCTATCGTGGAGAAAAAAAGTACCCCATCAAAAAGACCTCAGCTTGATCCAACAAAACTTAAGGATTGGCAGATAGCGGAAGCTGCCGAGGAAACAATGAAACCTGTCAGCAAACTGGCCGAGGAGATGGGCCTACAGGAAAACGAATTAATCCCAATGGGACGTAGGCTCGCTAAAGTCGATTATCAACAAGCTCTTGCCCGTCTTGCTAATGTCCCAACAGCGAAGTATATTGATGTTACTGCCATTACGCCTACTCCATTGGGCGAAGGAAAAACAACAACCGCCATCGGCCTGATTGAAGGTCTTGGTAAATTGAACAAACGTGTTGTCGGAGCAATCCGACAACCCAGTGGCGGGCCGACTTTCAATATTAAAGGCTCTGCCGCCGGCGGGGGTTTGGCACAATGTATTCCTCTTACGCCTTTTTCGATTCGCCTGACAGGTGATATCGACTGTATTACGAACGCGCATAATCTCGCTATGGTTGCTTTGAGCTCGCGCATGCAGCATGAACGCAACTATGACGATGCCCGTCTGGCAAAAAGCCATCTCAAGAGAATCGATATAGACCCTGATAGCGTTCAAATGAAATGGGCGATGGATTTCTGCGCTCAGGCACTGCGCAATATCAGAATCGGCCAAGGTGGAAAGATGGATGGTTTTGAGATGGATTCAGGCTTCCAGATAACCGTCTCAAGCGAAGTAATGGCGATACTTTCAGTGGCCACCGGCCTCAAAGACCTGCGAGAGCGAATCGCAAAGATCGTTGTAGCTTACGACAAGAAGGGCAACGAAGTTACAGCAGCCGACCTTGAGGTTGACGGCGCCATGGCCGCGTGGATGGTTGATGCGATTAACCCGAACTTGTTGCAGACCATCGAAGGCCAGCCTGTTTTTGTACATGCCGGGCCCTTTGCTAATATCGCTATCGGCCAAAGCTCAATCATCGCCGACATGATTGGTACGAAATTGGGCGATTATCACGTAACCGAAAGCGGCTTCGGTGCCGACATCGGCTTTGAAAAATTCTGGAACCTTAAGTGTCGCATGTCCGGCTTGATTCCGAACGCAGTTGTGGTCGTGGCCACCGTACGGGCACTCAAGATGCACGGGGGCGGCCCTGCCGTCAAGCCCGGTATACCATTAGGCGAGGAATATACCAGTGAGAATCTGGAATTAGTTGAAAAGGGCTGCGAGAACCTTATAGCACACATTGAAACGGTCAAAAAGAGTGGCGTCCGGCCGGTCGTTTGTATCAACAGCTTCTATACCGACACCAAGGCCGAAATAGCACTTGTGCGTAAAATAGCAGAGGAAAATGGTGCTTTGGCCGCAGTTTCGGAACACTGGCTTAAAGGTGGCGAGGGCGCAATCGAGCTGGCTGAGGCAGTCATTGAAGCGTGCCAAGAAAAGAACAACTTCAAGTTCCTTTACGATTTGGAGACACCACTAAGAAAGCGAATTGAATTGATCGCCAAAGAGGTTTACGGTGCGGACGGCGTAACTTATTCTGATGATGCTCTGGAAAAAGCCAAGGCCTTGGAGGCCGACCCGGTGAGCAGGACTTTAGGTACCTGCATGGTCAAGACGCACCTCAGCTTGTCACACGATCCCGACCTGAAGGGCAGACCTACCGGTTGGGAGCTTCCGATTCGTGACGTTCTCGTATATAAAGGTGCTGGCTTTATAGTGCCTGTATCCGGGGCAATTAAACTGATGCCGGGCACCGCTTCCGATCCGGCGTTCCGCCGAATTGACGTAGATGTCATAACGGGAAAAGTACAGGGTCTTTTTTAATGTTGCCTACAGGATTAAATCATGATTTTGAATTCCCTTTTCAATCCCAGTTCTGTTGCAGTGATTGGAGCTTCACGGAAACCCGGTAAAGTAGGGCACGAGATAGTAAGCAACCTCCTCAACGCCGGTTTTAAGGGCCGGATTATACCCATTAATCCCTTCGCTGATGAAATTCTGGGTTTGAAATGTTATAGAGATATTGAGCAGTATCCCGATAAGGTTGATCTTAGCCTCATTGCAATACAGGCTCCTTTGGTTATAGATGCCACAAAAAGTTCGATCAAGGCCGGCGCCAAAGCGATAGTAGTGACCTCTTCGGGATTCGCAGAGAGCGGCTCAGAAGGAGCTCAGATACAGCAACAAATTTCAAAGCTTTGTACCGATGCCGATGTTCCTTTACTTGGTCCCAATTGCTTTGGGCTAATCAATACCAGCAATTGTTTGAACGCCTCATTCTCAAAACATATACCAAAGGCGGGAGGGATATCGGTCCTCTCACAGTCCGGATCGCTTTGTAGTGCTTTGCTGGATTGGGCTTCGGCTCACGGACTTGGTTTGGCCAAGGTTGTTAGCCTTGGTAATAAAGCAGATCTGAATGAGGTTAATTTTCTTGAGGCATTTGCAAACGACGAGAAGACTACAGTGGTTGTGGGATATTTGGAGAGTATCAGTTCAGGTAAAGATTTTTTGAAAGCGGCCTCTGCGGTTACCTCGTCCAAGCCCTTTATTCTCCTGCGGGCGGGGATTACGAAGGCTGGAATCTGGGCGGCTTCGGCTCATACCGGTGCCCTGGCCGGTGCCGATACAGCCTATACCGCGGCGTTCAAACATGCAGGTGTGATTCGTGTCGAAAGCCTCGATAGTCTTTTTGACTGTACCGCAGCTTTTTCAACACAACTGCGTCCCAAAGGTGATAGAGTGGCGGTAATTACCAATGCCGGCGGTCCGGCTGTGCTGGCTGCTGATGCAATCGAGCAATTCGGCATGAAACTTGCCAAAATGAGAGAACGCCATGTTGAAATGCTGAAACAGCAACTGCCTCCCGCGGCAAGCGCATTCAATCCGATTGACGTGTTGGGCGATGCAGATCCGAAACGATATATGATGGCTGTTGAGGCTGCACAAAACGACGAAGAGGTCGATGCGGTTATCGTTATATTGACACCTCATTCGATGACACAGCCTGCCGAAACCTCTCGCTCAATCGCGCGCAGAGCTAACGGAGACAAGCCGATTTTAATGGTGCTGATGGGCAGTGACGAGGCGAGGGTCGAACATATTAAGATGGTCGATAGCAACCTGCCTATCTATCCCTCGCCGGGACGGGCGGTGGCTGCATTATCCGCTATGTGGGAATATCAAAAATGGCGAAGCATGCCCGAGCGAGTTGTCACCCGATTCCCCGTAAATCGTCGTCCTGTGGAACGAATCATTACGCATCACATCAAGGCAAAACTCACTCAAATCGGAGAAGTTGAAACAAAAGAAATTCTCAGGGCGTATGATTTTACAGTGCCGGACGGCCAGTTGGCCAGCTCACCGGAAGAGGCGGTAGATATTGCCAAACGCATAGGTTTTCCTGTTGCGATGAAGATTGTGTCACTTGACGTTCTGCACAAATCAGACGTTGGCGGCATCAAATTAGGCATATCCAGTTCTGAAGAAGTACGAGATACATTTGATTTACTTTCACTGCGTGTCGGCCGGCGTGCGCCCGAAGCGAGGCTCAGCGGCATTTACGTTGAAAAGATGACCACCGAAGGATTACATGCCGTCATGGGCATGGTATCCGATCCTCGCTTTGGCCCCATACTGATGTTTGGATTAGGCGGCACCTTTATCGACCGTCTGGACACAACATCCCGCTACCTGGCCCCTATTACAGCAGATGAGGCCATGCGAATGCTCTCTGAAAGCCGCTCATATGCGCTTCTGAAAGATGCCAAGGGGCAGGCTGACGTTGATATTCCGGCAATTGTCACCGGTCTGCAGCGCACAAGCCAGCTTGCAACGGACTTCCTATACATCAAAGAACTGAACATTGATCCGTTCATTGTGGGCAGAGCCGGCACAGGGGCCGTCGTTGTGGATGCACGAATATCCCTTTCGCGAAATAATGGTACATAAATGGCCTTAACGGAAAATGATTACAACAAAAGCAATAATGATTGGCTGACGAAATACAATGAAATTGTCGTCTCGGCAGAAGAAGCCGTTTCCATGTTAAAACCCGAACACCGGGTTTTTATCGGTACCGGTTGCGGCCAACCTCAAATGCTGGTGGATGCGCTATTAGCCAGGGCCGGCCAGCTTGAAGACCTCGAGATCATCCATTTGCTGACACTTTCGGAACCGATCTTTCGCCATGCAGAGCTTTCCAAATACTTTCGACTTAACCGTTTCTTTTCGGCTGAGTGGGCCGATGATATACTGCAAACCCGACATGGTGAACATACTCCGGTGTTTTTATCCGATATACCAAGAATGTTCATGTCGGGACGGTTGCCGATCGATGTTGCGCTGATACAGGTGACGCCGCCGAACGAACAGGGGATGTGTTCGCTGGGCGTCTCCGTCGATGTGACAAAAAGTGCGGTTGAAGCTGCCGGACTCGTCATTGCTCAAGTCAATCCTCAGATGCCGTGGACAATGGGCGACAGTTTGCTGCACCTACACAATATCGACATGCTTGTAGCCGGTGAGATTCCTATGCCCTTTGTTCTTTTGCCCGATACTACAAAAACATCGTATACGATCGCCGAATATGTTGCGGCACTGATTCCCGATGGCTCTACGGTCGAGCTTGGAATCTGCGGGATTTCCCTGGCACTCTCAAAATTCCTGAAAAATAAGCATGACCTGGGAATTCATGCGGAAGTCATTGGTGACGCCATCATTGAACTGGTCGAATCAGGAGTGGTAACCGGACTGCATAAGAGTATCGACCGAGGCAAAGTTGTCGGTAGTATGTGCCTTGGTACACAACAGCTTTACGATTATGTGGACAAGAATCCAACATTCTCCTTCCGTCCATCCGAAAGCGTCAGTGATCCCGGTGTCATTGCTCAGCAACAGAACATGATCGCAGTAGTTACAGCCGAAGAAGTGGACCTGACGGGCCAGGTCTGTGCACGAACGCCTCAACATGGTGTTTCCGGGATCGATATACGTGCGGATTTTGTACATGGTACGGCAAAGACAAAAAATGGTAGATTAATAGTGGCGCTTGAATCCACGGTCAGTGATAGTGCTACTTCAAAGATTGTATCATGTCTAAGCAGCGGAGCCGAGGTTGTTGCAACAAGCCGCGAGGTGCATTATGTCGTAACAGAGTATGGAGTAGCCTACTTATACGGCAAGAGTCTCCAGGAGCGTGCAATGGCGATGATAAGCGTGGCGCATCCGAATTTTCGTGAACATCTTCTCAAAGAAGTGATTCGTATGAATCTTGTAAACTCAAGTCTGGCTGACGTGGAGGGGAGAATACAGATACTCCAGCCGGAACTGAAAGCAAGATTTGTTCTCGATGACGGGACTCTGATTAATATTCGGCCGATGCACCCAACTGACGAGAAACGTGTTCGAGGGCTCTTTCAATCTCTCTCAGAACAAACCAAGTACTACCGTTTTATGTCACATATTACGAAAGTGCCTCAGAAACAAATTCAAAACTTCGTGTACATAGACTATCGAAGTGAAATGGCCATCGTGGGTACTATTCCTGAGGCTCACGGTGATGAGATTATTGCTATTGGCCGGTACTTTATCGACCCTCGAACAAACCGTGCAGAAGTAGCCTTTGTCGTTCAGGACAAGTGGCAAAACCGTGGTATCGGAACTTTCATGTTCAAGTTGCTTTTAAATGTTGCCAAACAAAATGGAATAGAGGGTTTTAATGCCGAAGTATTAATTGAAAATAAACCGATGCTGGCTGTTTTATATAAAGGAGACTGTAAGTTGTCCAGCAGCACTGAGGGACGTGTCCGCAGTGTGAATATGGATTTCATCTAATCATCGGCCTGCAGCAGACCATCAAAAATCAAGATTAATTTTATATTGACGTAAAACTTAATGGATGTGTATATTGACCGTTAACCGATATGTCGAGTTTTGCATAACTAGTTAGGGTATTATGGATAAGCACAAATGGATAGGAATGAACAATTAGTTGACGCTGTTCTAAAATCAGCCGAAAAGGATGAAGAATCGGATGGCCGGAAGCAACTGACTTGTGCCGAGGCTTTTAAACTGGCGAAAGAATACGAGGCGGAAATTATCGAGATCGGACGCATCTGCAATCAGCACAATATAAGAATCTGTCGATGTCAGCTTGGCTGCTTTGCATAATAAACAGGATGTCGGAAACATGAAGACCTTAAGAACAAGGTTTAAGCTCTGGCTCAACACCAAAGACGCTGAAGGTGTTTTTGGCGACGGCAAATGGCGGCTACTTCAGGCCATCGGCCAGACCGGCTCATTAAGCGCAGCCAGTAAATTGCTGGAAATAAGCTATCGAAAGGCTTGGGGGGACCTGAAAAAAGCACAGGATAATCTAAATGTCACTTTAGTGGAAAAGCAGCGAGGAGGCAATATGGGAGGCAGAACGGTTCTGACCGATGAAGGCAGAAAATTAGTCAAAGCCTATACAAAATTTCGTGCCGATGTCGAAAAGCAAATAGAGAAAGCTTACGGAAAGTATATTCAGGAATGCTTGTGATGAGCAAAACAGCAAAAGCTGCATCCCGGCCCGTTAAAATTCGAGCATTCACCTTTGTCGAACTGTTGGTTGTTATCTCCATAATATCGCTGCTGATCGGGCTTATTTTGCCGGCACTCAACCGAACCAAGTCGATAGTCAGGCAAACAGTCTGTCAAAGCAGATTGCGGCAGTGGGGATTGGCCTTTGAAGCTTATGCCGTAGAAAACGACGGCTTTTATCCTCACATTGACGGTCGAGACCGCACTGCGAGCAATCCGCAAACCGATGCAGAATGGGCTGATTTTCTTTTCGGCTGGATCGATGTACTTCCACCTTTGATGGGGGAAAAGCCCTGGCGCGATCACGATTACTGGCAAAAGCCGGGTAAAGATACGATATTCCAGTGTCCAAGCGCCGAGCTGGCGCCGGATACAAGCTATAAATACAGGCCCGGAAGAAGCGGCTATTTTTCCTATGCCATGAACTCCTGCCTCGAACTCGATGAGAACTGCTGGCCGCCGTACGGAAGCACCGGGACCAACTGGCACATGCCAAGTTTTTTAAATGTAACGTCTATCAAAAATTCGGCTCGTCTTATTCTCCTGTTCGACCAATTACTCGATCCCGAAAAAGGCTATGGCGGCAAGATTTTCAACGCGACGGCGGGAAAATACTGTGGCAGCTATCCCAAGGCTTTTAGTGCTCGTCATGCCAGACCCGGCGGCCTATTAGGTGGCTCGATTCTTTATGCCGACTACCACGTGCAATGGATAACTTCCGTTTGGAAATCCGACTGGCCGGACGATTTAGAGGTGCCGCCGCTCGGCGACTCCGACTGGTATCCATAAAAGTTCGAGTATGTCATTTATTTACTACGTTTGATGTTTTAGGAAGGAGTTAGAGATGAAGGGAGAAACGATGATTATCAGGATAGGCATTGTTGTTGCAATATTAACATTTGTTCTACCAACGCAGGCGGCGGAGCTTTCGATTTACGATATTCAATATACTTCTGAACCAAATGGTGAAAGTCCGCAAAATGGCATTATAGTCGATTGCACGGGGGGAATCGTGACACACAAAGCTCCTACAGGAAAACCCCGGCTGATTATTCAGGATCCGGTCTATCCCGATGGTTGGGGTGCCATTCAGGTCAAAGATTTATTCGGCACAGGAGTTTTTACCGATGTAAATGTCGGTGACTGGATTTCTTTGACCAACGTCCTCGTTGAGGAATATAAAGGCAGCACGTTTTTACAGTATATGGAAGAGAATAACGCCGGCTTTGAGATACTAAGTTCCGACAATCCATTACCTAAACCACTGGTCGTGACAGTTGACGAAATCGCAGCGCCCGTCGAGGGCCTTGACACATGGCTTATCGTCGATCACAATGCCGAAAAATACGAGGCGATGTTGATCAAAGTCATAGACGTGAGCGTTAAGGATACCGGTTATGGAAAGGCTTACGACAACTACATACTTGCAAGCAATGTCGATCCCAACTTTATCTGCTGGGTTTCTGACTATATGAACGCCGACAAGGACAGGGGCCTGATCTATCATCCTTATATAGAACCTGGCCTGAACCTCTGCGGTGTAACCGGTATTCTGGAGCAATACACAGGCGAGCAGGATGGTATTAATTACAATTATTACCAACTGCTGACAACAAGCACCGAGGATTTTACTATCGACCAGGTCGCGGATCTCGACGACGACTGCGATGTCGATTTTGTCGATTTCGGAATTTTCGCCGGACATTGGCTCCAGACCAGATGCGACGAGCCGGACTTCTGCGGCGGAGCAGACCTGGCAAAAGACCAGGCTGATGGAGTTGTAAATGTTTTCGATTTGACTGAATTTGCCCGGCACTGGCTCGAAGGAAAATAAGTGTTATAATACAGACTCAGTTTAAGGTGAACTTTAGCCGAAATCTGGAGATGTAATAGTGATAATAAAGAGGCCGACA
>CAZHBL010000038.1:0-18578 GCA_964530105.1 uncultured Pirellulales bacterium
TCGTTATCCCCCAGAGATCGGCTGGTTCTCGAGTCGGCACGATCGATTAGAGAACGACTGAGTACAACCTCGTGGAAGAAATCCTGTGTCAGATCTTTGGCCTGTTCATTGTCATAACCCTTACGGCGAAGATAGCAGTAAACCGGTTTCCAGTACCGCTCCAGCAGCAAACCGATCAAGGCCTGGTCCTTGTCTGTGTGCTCCTTGACACCATCGATGAGGGACCAATGGGTCGTCAGAAACGTCTCCCTCACACCCCCCATGTCTGTACGGTCACGGTATGTCATCTTTTTGGGATCTCCATATGGGTGCCGATTGCCAGGCAACACGTCTTTCGCCGTATATGATACCATTTTCGCCCATTCATCGACAAGACTTATGTGTCTCTAATGACAACAATGACTGAGCTGGAGGTGACTTTTTTGCCTTTTTCAAGATTTTTTCAGGAATTCGTGCAGGAATGACAAATTTTTACGGAATTAAAGGTGACCTGATGGTTTGGAGATGCAGACGCGATTGCTCCTCGAATTTGAGTACGGCCGTAAAAAAACAGTCAGAAACACATTGCCAGGTAACGTAAATATAAACCATTTTAACGAAAGAAAGGACAAAAAGATGGAAACAGTAAAAGCAAAAATAGTCTATGGCGAAATGCTGCTGATTTTGGTTGTAGCATTCAGTATAACTTCTGTCTCTCCGGCGGCAGAGGATATATGGACAAAGAAAGCGGACATGCCAACTGCAAGAATGTTGCTGAGCGCTTGCACGGTGGATGGTAAGATCTATGCCGTTGGAGGTGGTGGAGCACCCCACATGGGTAGTTCGGCTGTGGAGGAATATGATCCGGGAACCGACACTTGGACGAGGAAAACCGCCATGCCAACTCCAAGAGCGGGTCTGGGCGTCAGCGCAGTAAACGGCAAGATTTATGCTATTGGAGGCGCGCCATTAGGTTCCCGGGCGGTGGAAGAATACGATCCGGCGACGGACACCTGGATGAGGAAGGCTGATATGCCCACGTCAAGAGCCTTTTTCACCACCAGTGTGGTCAATGGGAAGATCTACGCCATCGGAGGCGCGATAGACCAGAGCGGACCTGCTTTCACTACCGTAGAAGAATATGACCCGGCGACGGATATCTGGACGCGGAAAGCCGAGCTGCCGGAACCAAGGTTTTTTCATACCGCCGGCGTAGTGGACGACAAGATCTACATCATCGCCGGCTCATGGCAGGCAGGGACAGCAAGTTCGGCCGTCTTTGCATATGATCCGGCGACCGACACATGGGAAAGGAAGGCTGATGCACCAACAGCGAGATCATGGCAGTCCGCAAGCTCCGGTGTAGTGGATGGAAGGATATACGTGATCGGGGGAGATGCCGGACCACCGGATGCAGAGGTAGAGGAATATGACGCTGCGACAGATACCTGGACGACAAGAGCAGACATGCCGACCCCCAGAGGCGCCCTGTCTACCACGGCGCTGAACGACAAGATTTATGTCATTGGAGGAACGGTAACGCTTTTTAATGACGTGCTTTCGACCGTAGAAGAGTACTACCCCAATCCACTCATTGTTGACTTCAACGGCAACGGAATTGCGGATATCACGGACCTTCTGCGGTTAATCGAGTCCTGGGACCAGGACGATCCGATGTGTGACATAGCACCTCGGCCGTCCGGCGATGGAGTTGTGGATGCGTTGGACCTGGAGCTTCTTATGAGCTACTGGGGACAGCCTGTTGAAGACCCCACGCTGATAGCACAGTGGGCTCTGGACGAGGCCGAGGGTATGATTGCCTACGACAGCGCTGGTGTTAACGATGCCTATCTTATCGGTGACCCGGTTTGGCATCCGGACACCGGCACAGTCGGTGGCGCACTGATGCTTGACGGTGTTGATGACTATGCTTTTACACAGCACGGACAGAATCCTGCCGATGGTCCTTTCAGCGTCTTCGCCTGGATCAAAGGCGGGGCTCCAGAACAGATAATTATTTCTCAGTTAAATGGCGCCAACTGGCTGGGGGCAGATACAGATTTGGGTTGTGTGATGACGGAGCTAATGCCTCCTGCTGTTGGCCGGTTTGTTCCGCAGCCTCTGAAATCCGAATCAATCATAACTGATGGTCAATGGCACCGCATCGGTTTTGTATGGGACGGAACAAATAGATCGCTCTATGTGGATGATTTCCTTGTTGCTGAAGATACGCAAAACAATCTATCCGGTTCTTCAGGCGTCCTGAACATAGGTTGCGGAAGTAATCTTGCAGCGGAAACATTCTGGTCAGGACTGATTGATGATGTTCGCATATACAAGCGCGCAGTAAGTCCATAGCAAATTGCGACTTTATCGCAGTAGGCCACTTTAAGAGTGAAACAAAAACCCAATATAGTCAAGGGCTGGCAGGTTGCGGTACTGCCGGCCCTTTTTGAATACGTCCACCTATGAAGAGCTCAAAGTCAAATAATAGAATCCCTGTTGCCACAAAAATTTTCTTTGAGGCATGGACCTTTTTTAGACCGTGCTTTTTTACCTTTTGGGACGGCTGTTATTCCTTCTCTGGAAAAGATTGCCCGGACGACATTTTGTATACCTTTTCTATACTTCACCAGCCGATTAATCACGTCTCATGAGTTTGTTGATCTTTTTCTGGACGTCCACCATTGTACCCTGGGTCAGATACATATAGATAAATGTGGTGGTAACACTCTTGTGGTGCAGGAGTGCTTGAATTACTCGCAGATGGACAACGGTCGCGGAGTGCCAAAGTAGTAGGAAAAAGTGGCTTTTCGAAGTGTTTGCTCGATTTCGTTGTCGTTTTTTGCGAAAAAACTCGCTGATTCCGACAGAACATTGTTGAAACTGAGATGAAATTACGTTAGTATGAGACTTGAAGCTTGAAGGAGCGTTTCAGTGAAGTGTATATAGGGAATTCCGGTCAATTTATATCCTGACAAATGGTACTCTTTTCTGTGAGTGTGTAGATGCCTTTTCACTTTTTTTGTTTCATATCTTTCGGAGGAAAAATGAAATCATTGTTACTTTCAACCCTTGTTGTCATTTTACTGTCTGTAAACGTTTTGGGTGTTGTTACTATCGATGCAGATGATCCCCTTATTCAGTACACAGGGCGTATAAATCATGCCGATCCTAAGGCGCCGATCATGTGGTGGCCGGGGAGCGATGTTATTGCGAATTTTGAGGGAACAAGTATTAATGTTAAACTTCACGATTACGGCGATAACTACTTTTATGTGATTATCGATAATGGGGTGCCAAGTCTGATCAATTTGACTCCGGGGACGGCAACCTATACGGCAGCGAGCGGGCTTACGAATTCTGTGCATAAGATCAGGCTTTTTAAACGTACTGAGACACAGGAAGGCGAAGTTGCTTTTAAAGGATTCGAACTTGAAAACGGAAAATCTCTTGTTGCCCCTCCTCCAAGACCACAAAGACGTATCGAATATTTTGGTGATTCTATCACATCCGGACATTCGGTAGCTTCGAAAACCGGTGATACTAATAATGCCGACGGTAAGGACAACTATTATACTTATGCCAGCCTAACAGCACGTAACCTTGAAGCCGAATACCATTGCATCTCGGTCAGTGGTATTGGGCTTTATGTGGATACGTGGGGCTTCGGCGGCAACATGCAGACATTGTATTACGATAAGGAATCAGACTCTACGACTTGGGATTTTAGCAATTGGACGCCTCAGGTAGTTGTGATCAACCTTGGACAAAATGATTATTGGGGCAATTACAACCAATCAGGCGCCCAGGACAATTATATTAAATTTGCACAGACGCTGCGTGGCAAATATACGAATGCCCATATCATTCTCGCTTTAGGCAGTATGAATGCTACCCAATCGGGCTCGCCGTGGCCCGGTTATTTGCAATATGCCGTTAGCGAACTTAATTCGACTTACAGCGATCCGAAAGTCTATAGCCTTATTTTCCCATACAGCGGAAATCCACATCCGACAGTTGCACGGCATGCTGATATGGCTGTTCAGTTAACGGCGTTTATTAAGAGTAATATCTCCGGTTTCGGTAGCGGTCCGGATACCAATGCCGATGGTTATGTTAACAACCTTGATCTTGCCGTGCTGGGCAGCCAATGGCGGAAAACGGATTGTGGTGTATGCGGCGGTGCAGATATGACCGGTGACGGTGATGTTGATATGGATGACTTGGTAGTTCTTGCGAATGATTGGCTGAAAGATTTTGCTCTCTTAGCTCACTGGGAGTTTGACGGTGATGCGCTGGATAGCAGCGGTTATATGAACAATGCAACAGTCATGGGCGATGCACTCTGGCAGCCGGAAGGCGGTCGGATCGATGGTGCCTTGCTGCTCGATGGTCTTAACGATTATGTGGGCACACAGTTTATATTGGATCCGGCAGTTGGTATCTTCAGTGTTCTCGCCTGGGTCAGGGGTGGTGCTCCAGGGCAAGTCGTTTTATCGCAGATGGGCGGGGCTAATTGGCTTTCGGCGGATCCATCAGAGGGAAAACTCATGACCAACTTATCACGTCCTCCTGGTGGCCGAATCCCTCCACCCTCATTAGTATCAGATTTCGTAATTACCGTTGGCGAATGGCACAGGATAGGTTTTGTCTGGGATGGTTCCAACAGAACACTCTATGTCGATGGTGTTGAAGTAGCAAAAGATGCTCTGAATGGTCTTGAATCGGCAACTGGTGGATTTTACATCGGTACAGGCAAGGCTATGGAACCCGGAACCTACTTCTCCGGCCTGATCGATGACATCCGTATCTATAACCGGGCGCTGAGTACAGAGCAAATCGCAGCTCTCGCACGATAGGCCATCCCAGTAAGAAACAAACGCCCAGAACATCCAAAGAGCTGGCAGCTTGGGAGAGTTGTCGGCCCTTCGTTTGTTTTGAACACGTATATGAGAAATTTCGGCTTTACTCGCCGAGGCCAAGAGAACTTTGAGTGGTTCCACTGCGACGAGCGACAGGAACGCTGCGTTCACAGCAGTTCAATGGAGGAACGAACCGGCCGTTTCTGAGCTCCTGCTTGGTGAACAAGAGAAGAAGATGAATCCACAGGCGAGAGACAAGTATGCGATTATTTTGGATGGATGGAAGCTGATCCACAATATCCAACCGATCGAAGGGCATCCGGAATACGAACTATACGATCATCACAAAGACCCACTGGATAAGGTCAACCTGGCTGATAAGCACCTGGAAATCGTCGAACATTTGGCTGAGGAGCTCAAAGCATGGAAAGAGAAAGCCACCGCGGCGAGTCTTGCCCCTGACTCCGAGCTGGAAAAGAAACTGACGCCGGAGCAGTTGCAGCATCTGCGATCTTTGGGCTACATCAGATAAGGTGAAGGTTTCGAGCACGGCAATACCTCCCAATATGGTTTTACGGGCAATTGGTGAAGGAGCTTTGCCATCTTATGATAGGGCTCGGTCTTTCTCCACTATTGCCCTTATGTCTGAGATTACAGGGATATCGGTGACAATACTTGTGTTCGAAAGACCCCTTATCATTAAAAAAGCAGTGTCCTGTGTGTGTTTGCCGTTGAAAATGCCTTTATCGTAGAGCTGTTCGGTTTTGATGTTTGCTTTTAAGTTAAAACCTTCGGCACCGACTAAAACCATGTCAGGAGCGTTTTCAACATATGGGCCGGTGTAAAGCTGCTCCTTTCTGTAAATATCTCTTACAACCCTTTTGCCGTTTATTCTAAGTGAGCTAAAGAGCTTTTCGAGGCGGTCTAAAATCTCTGCCGTATCAGTCTGGTTAACGGTCCCGCAGGGATACCGGCCTTTTCGGTTGAGATAAATCCTCGCAGGATCAAGCGCAAAAGCCTTTGTCCCGTAATCTATATTGTCCAACACTATATTCCGGGAATCTTTGACCTGCAGGAACCCTTCCTGCATAAGAAGATAGTTGATATAGACATCGTAATCGAGTCTCTCAAAACCATGGTCGGAGTGGATGATTAGTAAATCCTCATCACTGATTTTATTGGCGATCTCACCGATGACCCCGTCGATTCTCCCAAAATGTTCGAGGAAGAGGTTGTGATATTTATGATCTTTGTCCTCATAAGCATTCCATAGAAAGTGCATCAGCCGATCCGTCGCGGTGAATACGAGCATAAAGGTCTGCCAGTTGCTGCTGTCCCAGAGATGGTGGTATGCTTCGATTCTCGCATCGAGTGTCTTGTCCAAATCTTCCAGAAATAGTTCCATCGAACTGTGGGCTTTTTGCGAGTCGACATCCAGCCGATAATCCAGACTCTTCAGAAGCGGGACAAGGAACTTAGGGTGGACACTTTTTTCAAAATCTATCGATACGAAACCTGATATCAGAACACCATTCATTTGCCTGACGGGGTAGGTGGAGGGAACGTTAATAATTACGGATTTTCCTTCCCAAAGATCCCAAAAAGGAGGTGCTTTTAGATCATCAAAATTTGGAAACCTCATTTTGTAGGAATTGGGGCATAAATCGATAAAACCGAAGATCCCATGCTGGCCGGGGTCTTTACCGGTAATCATGGATGACCACGCCACAGAAGAAACCTCAGGGATAGATGAACGCATTATTCTGAATATTCCCTGGGAAATCAATTCGGCGGTGTGAGGCATAACGTCAGCATCGGCAAAATCCTTGATCATACCAAAGGGCACACCGTCCAGGCCTATTATGACGGTTTTAGGATTCTTGGTCATGATCTCTGCCTACCACAGTGACTATTCCCCCGCCACATATATTCTCGTCTTGGACAAGGACAAAGCGTCCCAATTCCTGAACATCATTGAAACTCGTGATCGCCAGCGGCTTCTTGGTTTTAACAACGACCTCCCCAACTTCAAGATTTCCAATTGCGTCGGCATCTTCAGCGATAACCTCAAGTGTTGATGAATCGATCCTTTTATTGATGCTTTCTATCCTGCAACTCGTTTCCTGGGTTGCACATCTGATCTTCAGCTTTTGATCTTTTTTCAAATCTTTCTTGGCCATCCAGAATATATTGGCACATATCCTGTCGGTCAACGTTGGTTCAGAACCGGGCGAACATAACACATTACCGCGATCGAGGAAAACCGAGTCAGTAGTTGTCAGACCGATGCACTCACCTGCTACTGCCTCATGTGGCTTTTCAAGAAATTTTTCGATGGAATTGATTCTTGTCACTTGCCCGCCTGGTAGAATCTTGATCTCGGCTCCCTCCTTAATAATACCTGACTCCACTCTGCCGGCATTGATTCTCTTATCTTCAATCTTATATACATCCTGTATTGGGAAAAGTAAAGATTTGTCCTCTGGCGGTTGCTTGTTCTGTAAAGTGTCCATACTTTCCAGAAATGTCGGGCCGGCATACCATTTCATGTTATCGGACTTGACTGCGATATTGTCACCTTCGATGGCAGATATTGGTATGCAAAGAGCAGCTTCAATACCTATCGTTTTAAGCCATTCCAGCATCTGATGTTTGATAGTATTAAAATGGTCCTGTGAAAATTCGACCAGGTCCATTTTGTTCAGAACGACTATGACCTGGCCCAGTCCGAGCAGCGATAACATATACGAATGCCGTCTAGTCTGTTCCTTGATGCCCTCTACAACATCCACGATTAAAACAGCAGCCTCAGCCTGGGAGGCGCCGGTAATCATATTTTTGACAAATTCCACGTGTCCCGGGGCATCGATTATTACGTAACGTCTTTTGGACGTCTTGAAAAAGACCTGTGTAGTATCAATAGTAATGCCTTGTTTGCGTTCTTCCTCCAGATGGTCCAGCAGATAGGCAAATTCCATTTTTTTACCCTGGATGACTGAGGCCTTTTTCACTTCCTCAATCTTGTCCGGCGGAAGTGAGTTGGTGTCGTACAGCAATCTTCCAATCAACGTCGATTTTCCGTGGTCGATATGACCGACGATAACAAAACTAAGTACATCCATTCTTCTACTCGCCAATATATCCTAATTCTTTTAGTTTCTTCTTTATTTCCTCCATATCCTTTTCTTCCAAGGCTCGCTTTACACGCAAGGAAGACAATGGATGTTCTTTCCTGCCGATACCTGATAATCCCCATATTCTCTCATGCAAATAGTAAAGAATCAACTTTGTGACCACCTCGACGCCACCTACACCGACAGAGAGGACGATTCTACGTGTAAAAGCAAACACAATCGACATCGTGGTAAATGTTGCAATCACCCGCCAGCTCAATGCCTTCAAGATGGTCCGGTAATGAGATTCCTTGTAAGTTGTCATTTTACATATATCCCAATGAGCGGAGTTTTTGCATCATGTAATCATCTTCCTTGTCTTGCGCTCGGCCACTTCGCTCAGACACTTTGGAGGTTTTCAACTCATCGATTATTTCATCTATGGTTTTAGCATTGGAGTCGACGGGTTCACAGCACATTTCACATCCGATACTGCGATATCGTTTTCCATTCTTGGCTGAGTAAAGTTCAACAACTGGAATATTTTCTCTTTTGACATATTCCCAGACGTCGATTTCACGCCAACCAAGTAGTGGGTGAATACGGAGATGCTCCTCTTCTGCAGCTTTTGTCTTGTACTGATCCCACAACTCTGGAGGCTGATTCTTATAATCCCATTCAAAGTCTTCATCCCTTGGGCTGAATACTCTTTCTTTTGCCCGGATACCATGCTCGTCCCTTCTGATTCCAAGATACAAAGCCTTAAATTTGTATTTGGCAATGGCCTGTTTCAGGGCCAATGTCTTCAACTCGTTACAGCAAGAAAACTTTCCCTTGTCAGGCCCCATACCCCCGGCGACAGCTTCATCATTTCGAGCCACTATCAGATTCAAGTCCCACTCATGCACATATCGGTCTCTGAAATCATAAATCTCCCTGAACTTGTAAGTGGTGTCGATATGAAGAACCGGAAAAGGAATCTTACCAAAAAAGGCCTTTCTAGCAAGCCATAAGAGTGTCGTAGAGTCCTTCCCTATTGACCAGAGCATTGCAGTGTTCCTGAACTGGCTGTACGCCTCACGTATTACAAAAATGCTTTGATTTTCTAACCTGTCTAATTGACTGAGGCCGGATATCATATCGCAACTACTCCAAATAATCACAACCGCTTTTCAGTATAACCGTTCACATGTATTTTGACGGCATTGGGCAACATACCCAACATAAACAAGCAAAACTTGCTCTCAGACTATATTATAACAAATTGCAATTCCAATTCAAGCAAATATCGATATCTTGAAGTCGAAGATTTTTTCTATGCGATACGGCCGAAAGCCAGCACCATTCTCTATAGCAAAATGAATATTTGTTGACCCGATCTGCAGGTCGTTCTCTGGGCTCCCTCTAAGGCACCGCCGTTAAAGACAGTGATGAATCCACCTTAAAAACGCTTAGTTTTTGTCTTGACGATGGGTAGGGGTATACTCAGAAGAAAGTGGCCTAAGCATATGAAGTGTACGAAACTCACTAACTGGAAATGGCACTAGCAGCAATCAGGAGGACCAAAAAGATCAGAATCACGAGCTTAAGATTAGCTTTTCCTCGATTCAGCAACATTTCTTTTTTGCCACTCGACTTCTGAGTGTAAAACGGAGCCCATAGTCAATTATGAGCTTGTCCTATTCGCATCTGAATGTCTTGGATCATTTCCGGGTTAACAATACGTTCCAGCCGATAAATAGTCTCTCTTTCTAGAGTGTCAGGGCTTGTTCTAGGATTATAGAATTCCCATACAATCCTTCCCCCCTTCGTTACTTCGAAGGCTCGACCAATAGAGGTATCCGTAATCAGAGTATTACCATTTGGTAATCTTTGACAGAAGCCCCCGTGACCACAGAAAAAGTCCTCAGGCAGCTTAGATTTGTACTCCCATTCAATGTCTCCTGACAGCGGGTTCAATTCAAGAACGCGTGAAAAACCACGCCTGGGCCCGTTGTCGAAGATCAAGACATTGCCGTTTGATAGTAAACTCGGTCCGTGTTGCCCGTCCAAATCCCCGGGGCCCCATGTCCAGACAAATCGCTCGGTGTCAGGATCTATGACTCCAATCAGGTCAATCTCCCGGATTGAGACCAGCCAATCACCCCTTTTGCAGAAACCATCAATGTTCCGATCGAGGATTTCGATGCTGTTAGTGTGCAGGAGATCAAAACAAGTGTCATACGCCAAACAGAAAGCTCGATTCACTCGCCTACGGATCATATACATAAGTAACCTTGGCTTAAAAAATGCCATATCTGTTTTGTATATGCGCAGAATAGCAGATAATCCGACGTGTTTTCTGGCCAAGTCATAAAGATAGATTTTCCTCTTTAGCTGCCCATCAGGTGATAGTACTGCGATATAGTCATCAACGATTGGTACCGGTATATTAGAGTAGAATACCAATCTATCTTGTCGGGCCAGGGCGTATATCATGCCGCTTTCTTCGACAGCAATGTCATGATGAGCACGCAACTGCCGTGACCACTTGATATTCGAGTCCCAGTCAAGGCACATAAGCGTGCTATCACGAACAGCCACCAACAAATCACCATTCTGGCACAACTCAGCTTTATACCATACCTCACTGCCAGCCTTTGTTGTCACGGACCACTTATGAATGATGTTACCATGCATGTCAATAAGGTAGGCCTCCGGTTTAGTCCAAGAGGCATACAGGTTAAGGCCGTCGAAGGCCAACTCTTTATTGTAAAGCGTTACGCCAGACTTTTCGATACTGTCTTCTGCCGGCGTCCATGCGACATAGGGCAAACTCCCGAGAGTATTAGTTGAACCTGAAACGGTAACTTCAGCGTCACTTACGAAAGTAATCGACTTGACAACGTATAGCACCAGCATTACAGAGATGAATAGAGCCCCACCCACTAGCATCGAAACTCTTTTATGGCCTTTGGTAAAACCCCAAAGGATATAAACGGCAAAGAAAGAAGTCGCGACAAAACCAAAGAGTGTTATAGGCACCGAGGCATCCGATAACCATATTGTACGTATAAATTTGCCAACAATTATAAAAAAGAAAGCAGAAACGATAATGACCGTGTCAAAAAAAAATCTCTTTCCTTCATATGCTCTCTTGCGATGATCTGGGACTTTTTGCCATGCAATCTTTGCCAACAGAAAAGTAAGACAGAAAAGAGCGGTCGCCAGGAGCATTTGATAACACAAAGTATAGGCGACCACATCACGTGAGATTACGGCTACGTTAAAAGCTATTATGGCTAAAATCGCAAGGGCTATGGGGATTTTCTTCGTCATACCCACTTTTCCGGCCAAGTGTACTCGTAATAAGAAATTGAACTTAGCGTATAATATTTCATTTCGGCTTATTGTACGATAGTTGTCTGTCCTTGTTAATTATAAAACGGTGAAATCGCATGGAATATTCACCCCATAAGGATATATTATCGAAAAATTGTGTATTTTCACCAGAATTAGATGCGTTTGCCCTGACCTTCAACGAAATATTCTTGCCTTTAATCAGTCGTGGTTATATAATAAGTGCATGGAGAGGGGGGTAGAAATATAGAAGTTCTGGGACAAATTTGGTAGCATAGTGTATCTGGTTTTATATTGTTTATGCGGTTGTGGATCGCCTCAATCAAGAAGGTCAGCTTAATAAAGAGAAATGGCAGAGTTACCATCATAAAATTTTCGAAACTCATATCGTAGAAGACTGACATTGAATCAGTAATTGCTACGGGGAATTAAAAATGTGTTTTGATTACTTTTTCAAAAGAAGAAAAAGAGAAAGCTTGTCGAAAATGATAGGAGCACCATCACATTTTGTTAAATCAACTTTTCTATGTCTGTGACATAAGCGTTCAACATGCTTTTATATCCGCGGGTACTTTTTAGTAGGAATATAAAATCGGAGCAGACCGATTGATCACCTTTTTGTACGGATCGTCAAGTACAGACATGAAGGATTAGAAAGCAACCTTGACAGTTTTAAGACAAGGTTAAACTTTTCAGGATAAATTTAATATTGTAGATACCGATGAAAAATAAAATAGAAAAGGTGGATAGTAATAACGGCAAAAATAATATTTACTACGGACTTTACTATGGATACGTGGTGTGGTTGGTTTATGCTATAGTTGAATGCACTTATATTTCAATATTGCCTGGGCTCATTAAGCCTGCTCAGGTCTATAAACAAGTGCATTACGGATTTACCTCGCTGACTTTCTTAATATACCCCCTTATAGGATTAATTATAGGATTATTGATAACAATAGGATACACACAATTTGCAAGGAAACAACATATTAAATTATTGAGCCGGGAAAGAATCTTCTATGCGTTCTCAATCGGACTTTTTGTTTTGGTATTTAATATTAATCTATTGATTAATATGGGAATTGGATCTTTATTTATATGTTTTTCTCTCCTAATATCATTTGTTTTAATACTTATTATCATATTAACTGCTTTTTCAGAAAAATGGTCGCTGCGTTTTTCATTTATTGCAAATCCATGGGCGTTGAGCGTGATACTTATTGGTTTAGTTTGGGTGCCGAAAACCTTAACGATTAATCAATCCAAATTTTTTAGAGCAATCTCAACGTTGGCTTTCCTGCTTTTTATAATCGTATTATTTTATTTGATAACAAAACTATTGAAGGGAAGGGGAGATGGAAAAAACAACACTCTTAAAATGAATAATGTTAAAATAAAAACAATATTTGTTCTTACCCCCATAGCGCTTGTGGTATTAGGGCTCAGTTTCTTATTTAAACAAAGTCCGTATATAGCACCTAAAGGCAGTGATAAGATTGTTATGGAGAAGGAAAAATCAAATGTAATCTTAATTGTTATGGATACTGTTAGGGCAGATCATGTTTCGATGTATGGTTATGATAGAGATACTACACCGAATATTCAAAAATTTTCCGAGCAGGCAACTCTATATGCTAAACCTATTGCGACAGGAAACATGACACTATCAACTCATGCATCTATATTTACAGGTCTTTACATCAGAGAACATGGCGCGCATAGCGACGTGAATTATCCATACGGAAGACCTCTAAGTGACAGTTTTGACACTTTAGCGGAAATTCTATCAAAAAAGGGATTTGAAACGCTGGCTGTTGTTGCAAATTATGCATATTTGTCACCATCTTTTGGTCTTCATCAGGGATTCGATTATTTTGACTATAGGTCCCCGGTAATATTTTTAGGTAAGGTAGAAGGATATTTTATTAGAGCTGGATTAAGAACCATCCTGAGCCATTTTTTCCCCATAAAGGATTGGGATAAAGTATTCAAAGATGCCGAACAGATAAATGAAGAAGCTTACAAGCTTATTAGTGAGGTAAAGAAGAAAGAAAATAATTTTCTCTTATTTATAAATTATATGGATGCACATCCACCGTATATCCCAAAAGCCCCGTTCGATTGCCGTTACCCCGGGAAGATGAATAGTTTTACGGAAAAAAAATACTATGATTTGCAAAAAGAGGTATTACAACTTAAACACAACGTCACGAAAGAAGAATATGATCATCTAATATCGCAATATGATGGAGGCATTGCATTTATTGATTTTCATATCGGTAAATTGATAGAAGAACTGAAAAAGCTCGATTTATATGAAAATAGTACTATAATTATAACATCGGATCATGGCGAGGCTTTTGGAAAAAATAATTACCTCGGGCATTGGGTTTCAACATATCAAAACCAGGTTTATGTACCACTAATAATTAAGTATCCATACCAAAAAGAAGGCAAGGTTGAAAATGAATATGTAAGTTCGATAGATTTATTGCCAACCATTATGAATATTCTGGGTTACAATCCTACATTATCCTATAAGGGGAAAAACCTCTATTCGATGGATGATAATAACAATAGAGAAGTGATCAGTGAACATTATCCAAATGGAGGTATATTACAATGGCATAAAATATCGCACAGGAATCTGCAGGCTATTTATTCAGAAGAATATAAATATATTAAAGCAAGCAATGGTGAAGTTGAATTATATGACATTTCAAGTGATCCAGAAGAGAATATTAATATAGCTCGGCAAAATGAGAATGTTGCTAATTTACTTGATTCAAAACTCACTGAATGGTTATCGAAAACAACAAAATATTCAGAATCATCTTCCGGATTAGATCAAGAGCAATTAAACCGACTAAAATCCTTAGGTTATCTTAAGTGAAGTAAAAAAATAGATAGAAAAAGAGAATAAGCATGTTAAAAAGCGATATTGAAATTGGGAACCTAAAGAGTGTAGTCTTAATATCTGTTGGTGTTACAGTTGTTTGTGGATTCGCTGAATGGTTAGTGTTTGGTGAATTGGGATACGGTCTACGCCAAGATGAGGCATGTAGGACTATACTGGCCATCACTATTTTATATGGTCTTTTGGGACTGGTTCTTGGTGTAATTTCTACGGTATTCTTCCTTGCCAAAAAGTCATTGGTTATGGCAGTCTCACTACCCCTGGCCGTATTAATTGCTCTTGCGGTTTTTAGAGAAAAGCAAAGCTTTTTATTTTTAGCGGCTGCATTCGCCTTAGGATGGCTTTGTCACCTGGCGTTTAGACGTATTTACCTGAAATGTCATAAGCTATGGCAACCACGATTATGGTGGTTATCGCAAGGCTTCATTCTCGCCGGTGCGCTGGCACTAACTACATTCAAAGCTCCAAACACGCAAAACCTTTTACTTGCGATTGGGATTGCAGGTATAACCACTTTTATTCTTATCTGGGATCTCATACGAGGCTGTGTAAACTTATGGAGGTGCGTATTGGCGACCGTTATGGTTGTCATAGCCTGCTGGTTCTTGGGTTTTCGAGTGCCTGTGATCGCGCCTAAGGTGGAAGCTAATACAGACCTTCCCAGTGTTCTATTGATAACGATTGATACGTTACGCGCCGACCATGTTGGAGCATATGGATACGTAAATGCACGCACACCATACTTAGACAGTTTAGCGAAAAGGGGAGTTCTTTTTCGTGAAGTTGTGGCACCAGATAGGCTCACCGGCCCCTCTCATGCTTCAATTCTCACCGGGTTGCTTCCTGAAAAACATGGTGTATTGAATAACATGGTCCCCATGGCACAATCTATTGCGACACTTGCCGATATCCTAAGCACCAACGGTTATGTTACCGCTTCTTTCGTGAGTAGTTTGACTACAGTAGATTCTTCATGTGGCTTACCATCTCATTTCCAAGTGTATTATGATAATATAGATAATATTCCCTGGTTTCCTAAAAAGGCTTATAACGTACTGCTTTTTGGGTATTCAAGAAAAATATTGGAGGTCTTTTTAAGGTTTGATTTTGAGCCAGTCTATAGAACAGGGGCTAAAACCACAAACTTGGCAATCAACTGGCTTGATCATAACAATAACTATCCATTTTTTATATGGGTGCATCTCTTCGATCCGCATTTGTCCTACCGACCTCCTCGTGAATATTTAACTGAAACATCTAAGAATTACAAAGGACCTGTCACTGGAGAATGGTACAAGTTAGACGCTTCTGAGAAAGCTAAAATCGCATCATCACCCGAAGACATAAGACAGATGATTGCGCTATATGATGCGGAGGTAGCTTATGCAGATCATGAGGTGGGGCGCCTTGTTGATGCCGCAGAACAAAACGCTCCAAACAGGCGTTTACTCACAATCGTGACCGCTGACCATGGTGAGTCAATGGGGGAACACGATCTATATTGGAGGAGAGACTTATACGATCCGACCTTGCTAGTGCCTCTCATTATAGTTCCGCCTGGTGATAAATTTGAAAAACCTCTTGTGATTGAGGATCAAGTCCGCCTTATTGATATAACACCCACCATACTTGAACTGGTCGACATAGAACCACTGAAAAATATGGATGGTCGCAGTTTGAGTGGTTTGATAAAAAATAATCTGCCATTCATAGCCTCAGCTAAAAGCGGGATTTGTCCTGCTCCGAGTGTATATATTCGAGCAGCATCCTCAATACGATATAAAGGTTGGAAGTTAATTTCGCGAGATTCGGGATGGGATGATAAAGGATTATGGGCGAATGAATCGTTAGAGCTTTATGACCTGAGGTCGGATCCACAAGAGAAAATTAATTTGGCTTCTACATCTTTAAAGAAGCTGAAAGAGCTTAAGGAAGAGCTCGAAAAGTATGAGCATGTACAACGTAGCCAAGAACTTAATCTTACGCCGACTATGGAAGAACGTCTCCGTTCCCTTGGATATCTTCGTTAAAGAAGCAACACAAAAAATTTATTAGAAGCCGAATAACGAAACCAAATTCTGTCTTTCAAAGGATATTTATAATGAAGTTCTCTGAAAAATCAATATATTCTCTATTTAACAATAATTCACTGCATACCCTAAATATAGCTATACTCGTTAGTAGCACTATAACCCTACTACAGTTCGTTCATGGTTTCTCGGCAGTGAAATTGCCTGTTGCCCAATGTCTAGAATATTTAGCCTATGTCATGTACTTAAATTGGGCTGCGGCACTATGTTTAATCGTTTTTCTATACCCGTTCAGTTCGATACGACATCTCATTTGGCCCGGTTGGCTTGTGGTTTCTATGTTTGTCTTTCTATTCGGTTTGGCTATAGGCTTCCAAGACTTAGGATGGTTTTTACGTATTCTCGCCACAACATCGTTGGCTTTTTTTACACTGGTGAC
Organism: uncultured Pirellulales bacterium; assembly: GCA_964530105.1. Classification (GTDB taxonomy): domain Bacteria; phylum Planctomycetota; class Phycisphaerae; order Sedimentisphaerales; family Anaerobacaceae; genus JAFGPJ01. The sequence goes on from CAZHBL010000038.1 coordinate 16,686, forward strand.
AACAGAATGGATTAGTAGAAAGATGACTTTCCTCAAGAGATTAAAGATTTGGACACTCATTAACTATTTTGGCCTTCTCATAGTGCTTATATTAATCTCCATCAGAGCTCCACTGCGACACGCTCTTTACATAAATGAAGTATTAATCTTTTTTCCAATCATCATTTTAAATGTTGCTTTTGTTTTGTATTTTGCGGCAAAGCCTATGTCTGTAGCGAAGGTGGCGGTTATTGTATCGCCATTTATTATTTTGCTATGTATCTGGTTTGTTACGCCTTTACATAAAATAGATAATGGAACAAAGAGACAAAATGTCATTCTCATCTCAGTAGATACATTACGTTCTGACCACCTCGGCATTTATGGTAATCAGGTAATTAAAACCCCATTCATTGATAGTTTGGCAAACCGTGGTGTTGTTTTTGAAAATGCTTTAACGCCAGTACCACTCACTAATCCATCTCATAGCACGATGCTCACAGGGCTAATGCCGGCGAATCATGGTGTTAGAGCCAATCTCCCCATACCCTTCTCTAATAACGCAAATCCAATACCCCAAATTCTAAATACGCAAGGATATAAAACTGCAGGCTTTATCAGTGGTTATACATTAAAACATGACGCCTCCAAGATGAATGAGTGCTTTCAGATATATGATGACCATCTTGGTGTATGTACCTCAATACAAAACCTTTGTATGCGCCATACGTTTCCTTATTTTCTGACTCTTGTTCTAAAGAAGTTTGGCGTGAAAATCCAGGATCGGTCGTTTATCTTTGATAGAGATGCTGAAAAGACCATTTCAGCTGCTACCCAATGGCTTCGGGGAAACGCTGATGGTCCTTTTTTCCTCTTCATCCATCTTTATGATCCCCACGGACCTTACACTCCTCCACAGCCTTATAATACGATGTACGATCCTGATTACACTGGCACTGTGGATGGGGATTGGTATCAGGTGAACATTGAGGAGTGCGAAAAAATCATTCAAAATTCTAATGACTTAAACCACATTAAAGCTCTTTACGCTGGTGAGATCTCTTATGCCGACAGCCAGCTTGGCAAACTCTTTAATGAGATGGGGCGGTTGGGATTATGGAGTAAGACGCTTGTTGTATTCACATCTGATCATGGAGAAAGCTTAACCGAACATAATTTCTATTTTGCTCACGATAACAAATTATATGAACCTTCATTGAGAATTCCTCTTATCTTTTGCTTTCCAGATGGTATGGCTAAAACAAAACGGATTTCACAGACTGTAGATTTGACCGATATCTTTCCCACTATTCTTGATTTCCTCGGAATTGAAATACCACGTTGTGACGGTAGATCTTTATTGCCACTTCTACAGGGTGATCCATCTGAGTTTTCTCCTCGTATAGCTGTTTCTGCCATTTTTGCACCTGGTGGCTCCGGCTCAGAGTCGCTGTTGGCGCTTCGCTCTACAGAGTATAAATATATTTACACGTCCTCTTATTGGTATCACATGAGCCTATTTCCGAGTCGTGAAGAATTATATGCACTTGGTAATGATCCCGGGGAGAAGAATAACATAATCGAAGAGGCACCTGAAATAATGAAATATTTTCGTCCGCTCGCCGAAGAGTATATTAATATGTGGTTTCGCAATAACAAACAGGAAAATATCACGGTATCTGATGAAACATTAGAAAAATTAAGAAGTCTTGGATATTTGAAGTGATTTTATTATAGATTTTTAAGTTCTACCAGACTGAGGTTTTATTGGAATTGGAGTAATATCGGCAGGAGGCCATAAAAATTTATTAAAATCCTGTGACCGAGATAGAGTATCAGGAAGTGGCTCTACAATCAAATCCTGACTGTATCTGATGCTGGATATTACAAAGAAGACCAGCCCAATTTGCACAG
>CAZHBL010000039.1:0-18338 GCA_964530105.1 uncultured Pirellulales bacterium
TCGCCGGAAAAAGGACTTCTGCGTTCCTGGCCTGAGAATGGGCCGGAGGTTCTATGGACCGTTACTATTGGCAAAGGTTTCGGCGGACCCGTTGTCAAAGACGGTAAAGTCTATTTGCTGGATAGAGATGACAAGGTTGGCGATACCATGAGGTGTTTCGATCTTTCCAATGGCATGGAACTCTGGAATTTTGCTTACGACGCTCCCGGCCGTGTTATGTTTCCCGGCTCGCGGAGTGTATCGATCGTGGAGGGCAATAATGTATATTCATGTGGTCATAACGGCGATGTTTATTGCATAGATATAAACACACATAAGCCCGTCTGGAACAAGAACGTATGGACGGATTTTGGCGGTGAACGGCTGCCGATATGGGCAATTACTCAGTGCCCTCTTATTTACAATGATTTGCTTATTTTAGCATCCCAGGCTCCAGAGGCCGGTGTGGTTGCATATAATAAACTCACGGGTGAAGTTGTCTGGAAAACACCCAATCTTGGCAATGAATCATATGCCAGTCCTTCAGTTGTGAAAATAGACGGAAAAGACCATGTTGTAATGGTTATTTCATCTACTAATCCTTTCGGAAATCGAGGAGCGCCACAAACTCTGGGTAATGTTGTTGGAATAGAACCCCTTACGGGAAAAATCCTTTGGGAGTACAAGCAGTGGAAATGTCATATTTCGGTACCGAGTGCTCTTGATGCCGGTGACAACAAAGTGCTTGTTGTTGGTGGTTACGAATTCGGCACAGTTATGATAAAAGTAGAAAAAAGGGCAGATGGCAGCTACGGCACAACAGAGCTTTTTAAGCATAATAATTTTGGCGATCAAACAAAACCGCCGATATTACATAACGGCTATTTCTATGCACAATTCTCAACCAATAATCGTCGTGACGGCCTGGTCTGTATGAGCATGGATGGCAAGATCATGTGGAAAACAGGACGCTCGCCTAATTTTAATAAAGGCAGTATGATTCTGGCCGACGGCCTGATTCTGGCTTCCGACGGTGAGAAGACTTTGTATCTTATAGAGCCTGATCCATCCGGATTTAAGCCGCTTGCATCAGCAGATTTGCTTGCTGAAGCAGGAACAGACAGTGAAGGTATAGCGGCACAGGTTGGAGGTAGAACTCAGAACTGGGCGCCGCTGGCACTTTCCGATGGCAAGCTCCTTATCCGAGACCAAAGCCGGTTATTGTGTGTTAATGTTGCTCAATGATTCCTATAAAAAATATACACATAAATCAATTATGGGAGAAAAAATGAGAAGGACAAATCGGTTATTCGGATTGATAAGCATTGGTATGGTATTTCTTACCGCAACCTCTATTGCGGCTCAGGACTGGCCACAATGGCAGGGGATCAATCGGGATGGAAAATCGGTCGAAACAGGTCTTCTCAAAACATGGCCCTCCGGAGGGCTAAAGCTAATCTGGAGAACCGGAAATCTCGGGGAAGGTTATGCCGGTGTCGCTATTGCCGGCAAGCGTCTCTATGCAATGGGCGGCATGAGCGACACTAATGTGATTATGGCCATTGACACAGATAATGGTGAGATTCTCTGGTCGACCAAATTCGGCGTTGCTGGATTAGTCGGTAATACGAGTTCGGGCAACGTCTTTCCCGGCCCGCGGTGCACACCGACGGTGGACGGCGATATGATTTATGCGGTCGACCATCACGGCGAATTCATCTGTGTGTCTGCTGCAGGTGGTAAGATTCAATGGAAGAAACATTTTGTGGATGATTTCGGCGGAACCGTACCGAGGTGGGGTTTTTCCGAGTCACCCCTGGTGGACGACAATCGGTTAGTAGTAACTCCTGGCGGACCAAAGGGAGCGATGGTTGCCCTTAATAAACGGACCGGCGATTTGATTTGGCAATCCAGAGAATTCACCGATGAAGCCCATTATTCTTCCATTATCGAAGCTCAGATCGATGGGATCCATCAGTACGTACAGCTTACCGCCGAAAACGTCGTTGGAATTTCACCCAAAGACGGTTCTGTATTGTGGAAAGCAACACGAAAAGGCAGGGTGGCAGTTATCCCGACGCCCATTGTCGAAGGTAACTATGTCTATGTAACCTCGGGTTACAATGCCGGCTCTAATCTTTTTCATGTCACCTCCAGTAACGGCCGGTTTTCAGTCGAACAGGTTTACGCAAAAAGAGATATGGCCAATCATCACGGAGGTGTCGTAAAAGTGGGTGATTATCTCTATGGCTATTCCGACAGTAAAGGACTGGCCTGTCAGAATTTTATGAACGGTGAGATTGTGTGGTCAGAGAAGGAGAAAATCGGTAAGGGCGCTGTTTCTTTCGCAGATGGTATGCTCTATTTTCGCGAAGAACAAAGCGGTGATATGGTGCTGGTTGAAGCTGTTCCTACAGGATACTCCGAAAAAGGCCGTTTTGCACAGCCCGACCGTGCAAAAGAAATGGCCTGGCCCCATCCGGTAATTGCACACGGCAAGCTCTATGTCCGGGATCAGGATAATCTATTTTGTTATGATGTGAAGGCAAGATAGATTCAAGAAATTTAAATGATTCAATATTAAAATCATCTGTTTTAGACAGGGCGGCTGCTGTTGCAGTCCTCATGCTTAACGTCTGCTGTTAAGCAGTTTCTGCAGCCTCTCGAATTCGCCCGATTTCATATGGTAACTGTGCCCGTTATCGGGGAAGCGTCCTTTTTCCACTTCCTCGGCGTAGGAGTTGAATGCCTTAATTGTGCTTTCGGCCAAATTATCGTAACTCTTTGCGAACTTCGGGCTCGGCCCCTGTGTTAGCCCTAAAATATCTGGTGCGATTAAAATCTGCCCGTCGCAGTCCGGGCCCGAACCACAGCTTATAACTGGTACTTCGAAGCGTTTGGTGATTATCTCGGCCACTTCGGCAGCGGTTCCTTCGATCAGCAGCGAACTGGCGCCGTTGTTTATCATCTGCTCGGCAAGACTTATCAGTTCGGCGGCCATCTCTGCCGTGGTGGCTTCGGCCTTGAATCGTCCTATCTTGCTGATGCTTTGCGGCCTTATGCCGATGTGTGCCATCACGGCTATGCCGGCGTTACTGATTGCTTTGATTACATCCAGGTAAGGGCTGGTCGCTTCGATTTTTACCATTTGTGCCCCTGCCTGGCTGACGAATCGGCCTGCGTTCTTTATTGCCTCGGGTATTCCGACCTGATAAGATAAAAACGGCATATCAGCTACCAGAAAAACATTCGGAGCCCCTCGCCGGACGGCAGCGGTTATGGTAACCATGAAATCCATCGTTGCTGGCAGGGTTGTATCGAATCCCAGCACGGCCTGCGCAGCGGAGTCGCCGACCAGTATCATCTGAACGCTGGTCTGAGATATGAGCTTGGCCGTATTGTAGTCGTAACAGCTTATCGCAGTGATTTTGCGGTTCTGACGCTTGGCGTTAAGCAGCTCTGTAATTGTAATCCGAGTATTCATAATCAGTCTTTCCGGCATATAATACCAAAGAAATAACAGTCAGGTCGTTAAAATATGGGAACAAAGTCAATTTATCAAGCGTAATTTAATTGTGTTAATTCGTTAGATTTGAATATTTTCCCTAAAAAATGAGAATTATTTAGGATTTCTAAAATTTATGCCTTGATTTATATCAAATAAAGTGTAACTTTTATTTGTTTTTACACTTTTTCTTTAAAGAAAATTTTGGTATTTGTTCGATTAATTAATTAGGGAAGATTAAAACCAAAATAAAAAGGAGTTTTGGGTCTGCAATTATCAGCTTTTCATCACCCTCCTCCGAAGCCAGATTCTGTTTTTCTAGGATCTGGCTTTTTTGTTGATTATTTAATTAATATAGGTAGATGTTGGCGGGTTACGTGCATCAGGATGGGTGGTATGCGTAACGTGGGCAATGTATTTGGTACTTTTTAATTCAGATGGTACAGCAAATCTCGGTTCTCTTTGCGCTTTGTGTGATAAAGAAATATATTGTGCATGACTTTCAAAGAACAGATTTTTTCATTTTTGCGATATATTCAATGCTTTAACTAACCAACTATGTTATTAAAAACTGCCCACGGCCATGATCTAATGTGGCCGGTTCATTTGTATCCATTCAAAATAAAAAATAATTATTTTAAAATAGTATTGCATAATAGTGCATATTGTGATATATTGCTGCATATTAGAAAGGATTATATGCTATGCAATTGATGTCGATAGAAGATTTGGCAGCTTATCTGGGCGATTCGAAACGCACTATTTACAAGTACATCGCAAGCGGCGATTGTCCGCCGTATATGCGAATCAGCGGCAAGAATATCAAGTTCGACCGGGCCGATGTGGATACCTGGCTGGAATCGAAAAAGGTCTATCCTGGGCCGGGAGGTAAGAAAATGAGTGATCTTAAAGTAGTTAATAATGCAAAGGAAATGATTAAAAATGCAATACAAAGCACAAAGATACCCTGGACACCACGTGCAAAGGCTGTCTTAAAGGCGGCGGAAAAACAAGCTCGCAATGATGGTTTCGAATTTGTTGGTACGGAACACATTTTGATTGGAATAGTATCTGTGAATGATTGCCTTGGTTTAACAATTCTAAAAAATCTCGGTGCAGATGCGGACCGATGCATCGAGTTATACGATAAATTGTGCAAACCATCAGGGCAAACTGGTGCCGGACAAACTAAGTTTTCCGAAGAAATCGAAAGAATAATTCAATACGCATGTAAAAAAGCCATTGAATGGGGACATGAGTATATAGGAGCAGAACATTTGCTTATTGCAATTCTCCTTATTGGCCAAGGCATGGGATTCCAAATGATGGCTAAACTGGGAATAACGCCGGAAATGGTGAGCGAGGAGACACAAAAACTTATCGTATGCAGAAATATAAAGAATGAAAGGAAAGAGAAATGATTGATTGCGTCTTAGGTTTTTGGGCTCCCGGGCCGTTTGAAATGCTCGTTATTGTTATTGTCGTTTTTATCAAATTCATCATACCAGTTGTCTTGATCATTCTATTTGTCAGATATCTTGTGCGGAGCAATAAGGAAAGGCGAAGGTTGCGGCTTGAAGTCGGCAAGCTTGCTGATGAGCTTGAGCAGTTGCGGAAACAAAGAGACACTGAAAAAGGAGATTCAATCGCCGGATCAGGATAATGCTTTTATCGCAATAGCGATACGGTCGTTATTGTGGTAGTCTTTTTCGATTTTAATCTCGGCGAAAGAGCCGGTTTGTTCGAGCAACTCTCTGACGGCGGGACCCTGGGCGTAACCAATTTCCAGCATTAATGCAGCACCGGGCTTTAAGAACTCGTCCACTTTCTTTATGATTCTGCGATAAACATCCAAACCATCTTCTCCAGCGAGCAAAGCGAATTCCGGCTCGTAATCCTTTATATTTTTGTCGAGTATTTCATACTCGGCAGTGCTCACATAAGGGGGGTTGCAGACAATCAAATCGAATTGACTCACATCAAGTTGTTTGATGACCGGCTCGAATAAGTCGCCGCATAACAGCCGGACTTGTTCTTTGAGCCGGTGCTTCTCGACGTTTCTCGCGGCGACTTCAAGGGCGGCGGCGGAAATGTCAGTTGCTGTCACGCGGGCATCCGGGAAGTTTTTCGCGATTGCTACGGCGATACACCCGCTGCCGGTACACAAATCGCAGACGTATTGAATACCGCAGCGCGTTCGAAGAAATTCTATCGCCCGCTGGACGAGAAGTTCGGTTTCCGGCCGGGGAATCATGCAATCGGCGGTTATGTCAAGCTCCAGAGAATAGAATTCGGTTTTTCCGGTCAGGTACGCAACAGGCTCGTACAGGCCGGCACGCTTTACCAAATCGTGGAGTATGTCCAATTCCTGCTGGGGTACTTCCTTGTCGAATTGCGTATATAACTCAATACGTTTGAGTCCCAGCACGTGGGAAAGCAGAAGCTCGGCGCTGAGTCTTGGAGAATCAACGCCCTTGTTCGTAAGATATTCGGTAGTCCAGTTCAAGAGCTTTTGTATCGTCCATTTATCCATGACGTAATTGAAAAATTATTAGCCCCCAGTATTACTGGGGGTTTAAACTCAAATATAAACCTTGTCCATCATTCTGGGGAATGGGATGCACTGGCGGATGTGTTTTTGGCCCGTGAGCCATGCAACGGTCCTTTCGACGCCGAGTCCGAAACCGCCGTGCGGCACCGAGCCGTACTTTCGCAGGTCAAGATACCAATCGTAATTTTCGATCTTAAGGCCCTGTTCTTTGATCCGCGCAACCAGCCGGTTGTGGTCGTCTTCTCTGACTGAGCCTCCAATGATTTCACCAAAACCATTTGGCGCGAGACAATCGAAATTCAACACTACGTCCTCGTTGCTCCTGTCGGTTTTCATATAGAAGGCCTTGGCCTGTTTCGGATAATGCGTGACAAAGATCGGTTTATCGTGCATTTGCGAGATAATCGTTTCATCCGAGCCGCCCAGGTCTTTGCCCCAACGGAATTCGGCCGCCAACTGAGCGTGCTTTGGATTATTCTCAATCTTCGTATCAACTTCGGCAAGTTCCGAGCGCAGCTCGATAAGCTCGGCGGCGTTCTTGTCCAGCTTCCATTGTTTTATCTGGCCTTTCTGCTCTTCTTCGAGCAGGGCGATTCTGTTTTCGATCTGCTGTTTTTGATTCTTGAACTCTTCCAACTGCCCGGCGAGAAAATCCTTCGCACTTTGACTAGTCAAAATCTCACTGGCCTCGGTATAAGTGAGTCGATAGAAGGGCGGCTTGATTTTTTCCAGTGCCGGGATATCGGTGCCGAGGGTTTCGAGCTGGTTTTTATTATCCTGCAACACCCGGTCAACTACCGAGGATACAAAATTCTCCGCCAGTTCCAGCAGTCCATCCAGCTCGATAAAAGCGACCTCCGGCTCGACCATCCAGAACTCGGTCAGATGCCTGCGGGTTTTGCTCTTTTCCGCCCTGAAGGTCGGCCCGAAGCAGTAAACTTTGCCGTAACTCATCGCCGCCGATTCCAGATGCAACTGCCCGGTCTGCGTCAGGAACACAGGTTCTCCGAAATAATCGACCTCGAAGAGCGACTGCTGTTCTTCACCCGCCGCGGCTGTGAGAATCGGCGTATCGACCAATGTAAAGCCGTTATCGTTAAAAAATCTCCGGATCGCATCTATTACCGTATGCCGGATTTTCCCGATGCACCACTGGCTCTGTGAGCGAAGGTGCAAGTGGCGGTGTTTGAGCAGAAAATCGATGCCGTGCGACTTCGGCGTAATCGGATAATCGGTCGCCGGCGAGATTATTTTCGCATCGGTCACCGCTAATTCATATCCGCCCACGCTCCGCTCGTCGGCCCGCACCACACCGGTTACGGCCAGCGACGATTCCTGCCCTAAATGCTTAAGCTCTTCAAAAAGCTCATCGGATACTTTGCCTTTCTCGACGATACACTGACAAAGCCCTGTGCCGTCGCGAATAATCAGAAATTGAACCTTCCCGCTTCCCCGGCTGTTGTAAAGCCAGCCGCAGAGAGTAACTTCTTGCTCTGCGTGATTCTTCAGTTGATCGATATAAACAGTGCTGCTTTTTATCATGGTCTAACTCCCGATGGGTATTGCGGCAAATACGACTGCTAAGCCGGTTCAAAAAGGCCCTGCTGATACTTCTGCACAAGCCAACTTAATCTGTTTTTCAAGCCATAGACTATACAGCCAAAACCGCCTGCCGAAAAGTATATATTTGGAGATTCCTTAACTTTAAGATGCTCCTTTATTCGATTTTACTGTGGACATGTTCACGGATTTACGATACACTTTATATCGCGAAAGAAGAATAATGAGAATCAAATATTTTCCTGATACAGATACGGCATTGATGGAGTTTGCAGCGCTTAAAGTTGCCGAAACGAAAGAGATTAACGAGAATATTTACGTTGATCTGGATGCATCGGGTAATCTGGTGGCAATGACTATTGAACATGCCAGACAACAGGCAAGTCTCCCGTCCCTTTCTTATGAGCAGATAGACGAGCAAACGCCCGATAGTCCATTGCAGCGGACAATTGGTAGCTGATGCTGATTTTTTGTGTTTGGCGTCGCAGCAAGAATAAGGAGAATTGTCAATGATGTATGAATCTCAAAATGCTGGAAGGGAGAAATAAGTAAGGCGTTCCCAGATTCCGATTACTCGATACCAAAAACCAGTTTATTTCGGCCAAATGTTCGCCGTTTCTCCATAGAGCGAGAAGCGTTCACCATGATTTTCGTATTCTAACGGATTTCCGGTGACAGGGTCAATAAAAGCTTCGGCCGGGGCGGTAGATTTTATCGAATCGAGATCGGGCGGCCATGTGTTATTCTCATTGTGATATTGTTTGATTGCTATTAGTAGTCGAGAGCCTCTACGCAAGGTAAGATGTTGTTGGTATGTTTCATGTATCCGAAAATAGACCGGATATGTCAGAGATGTCATAAATTCTACTATATAGCCATAATTGAGCTTGAATCGCGACTGTTGTTGCTCGGGTTGTGTATTCCAATCGAAGTCCGGCTTAGTCATGGCATAATGTTTTTCGAAGCCGGCATCGACGATCTTGCCGATCTTTTCCGGCGAAGAAGGAATATAGAGCCAGCCGAATATCGTACCTAATTTAGCGCATTTTCTGCGGGTGTACGTCCCGTTCCGGGTTTGGCCTAATGTTGATGTAAGTGAACCACGGCTAAATCTAACTTTTCCCTGCGGATTAATTTCATAATGCATCCCGCAAAGCATGTTCTTGGCATATAGCTTTTCGAGATCGAGGATATTGCTTAAATCGGAGCCCCAGTTGTTTTGCAGATTCTTTATGGAGTTGGAAATTAATTTCAGTTGAGCTTCGGTTGGTTGGTCCTCGATTATGTATCGGTTTAGCTGTTGTAAACCCAGCCTTTCCAGGACGCCCATCTGGTAATACAACAGTGTCGGTTGCTGGTACAAATGATGAGCAACCTTAAGAATGGAAAGGTATTTCTCAATAGCGGCATCAGTTTGGCCTTCAGCCATGTCATTATTAGCCGCGGAAAGGAGCAAAAAAATACATTGGCGGAACTTGGGTACTTTCTCTATAAGCTTGCTGAAAGTTATAATATCAGAGCCTATAGGAAGAAAGATGCATTTATCCTTTTTGCCAGCCTGGATCAATTTTTCGATAGTGCCTTGATGGCCTTTGAGCCATTCGGACGTGTCCGGGTGGTCTTTTGAAAGCCATGGATCATCTTTGGACGAGGGTTTTGATTTTATGAAGAATTCCGGCTGATTGGAATCGGTATCCAGAGTTTCAAATATCTCGTCGTAAACCAATGCGGCATTGTCTTCATCAGGTATTGCATACTTAGCTTCGAGGGCGGCTAATTCCTTGTCGAATGTATAAGGTCGCCAGCCTTCGTTATTTTCGGGCAGGAATACCCAGATGATGTATACAAGAGCCACGACGCCCACACCGAGCCAGAACCATTTCCTTGCCGGCCTGGGCAAAGCTGTAAAAGCACCGAGAATTATCAGCAGCAGGATGACAAGTTTTTTGGGTGCTTCGACAACAAGAGCCAGAAGGATTAAAAGTACTAATATGCTCAGGCCGATCCATTTGAAGATTCGTTTTACAAGACTGCGCTTTTTCTTTTCTCGCTTTTGTTCAGCCATTATTCAGATCTCCGCTTTTTTTATCCCATTTGGTTTTGCTGTATTTCGTTTAGACTCTGGGTGCTTTAGGAATAATTATCCATGCTATGAAGTAGGTCAGCAGCAGCGGCAATATCCCGGTTGAAAGGCATAAGAAAATGGTGATAAGTCTCACGATTGTCGGATCGATATCGTACGTCTCGCCGATACTGCCGCATACCCCTAATATCTTTTTGTCCTTTTTGGACAGGTACAGTTTTTTCATTTTAGCGCTCCTAAACTACCATAAATAGAGACGCTCAAGAAGGCCGTTTTCTTCAAATTATTTTGGAGTTGCCGGTTTAGATATTCAGCTTCTCTCGCAAGTAACTCAGGAAGTGGCTTGGTCTTGATCAGGCAGTTCCAGCAATCGTACATCTTCTAAATCAACTTCTCGTCCAGATGCTCGCTTGGTGTTGATAAGGTCCTCTTTTGAAAGAATAAAGAAATCCTGTCCCTGGTAGGTTATAGTCTTACGGTGACTCCAGGCATCCTGAAATGAAATGCCCGGAGTGCTGGTCTGTACATCAATTCTTACTCGGTCGCTAAAAACTGTGATTTCATGAGCCACAAGATCCTGTGCATTTGTTAAAGCGGCCGTGCCGAAACCTGCCTCTATTAATGCAGCTAAGAGTCGCTGTGCGTTTTCGGAAGTAGCCTCAATCAAGATATCCAGATCAAAGGTGGCTCGGGGGACACCGTACAGTACTGAGGCAACTCCACCTATAACCAGGTATTTGACCTCATGTTGCTGAAAGAACTTGAATACGTCCTGCAACCGGTTGAGCATGGTTTCGATCCTTCAGGTTAGTATTGACCGACAAGGCTAAGTCGGTGAAACTGCAAAAGACTTCCATGCGGTCGGTTATGGAAAGAGACCGAAACCAGCGCGTCTTGGCCTCTATGGACTCCTGACTTCTATCGTGCCGCATTGAAGATTTCATATCAGTATTTTAACAGACTATGGCTTGGTTCGCAACTGAAAAACGCCATTTTTGGCCTCCGCTTTTTTCCACAAACATCTGAGCCATGTCTCACTTAGATTCTGGGAGTTTGTTTTCTTCAATATTATTTACTTTTATGATCGCCGGCATATAATCAATGATGTTGCGGCTGTGCTCATAAATCATTTTTATCATTATAGGCAGACGATTGGCTTACCGCAACACTGGAGACTTATGATGAGCTTATGCAGGTGGTTTTGCTTTTTCTGTGGATTTTTGGTCTGCTTGCCGGTCGGTGCATTAGAAAAAAAGGCCCTGGTTTTTCCCGGCGATACATGGCAGAGAGCCACGCCGGAAAGCCAGGATATTGATTCTTCTAAGCTGTATCAGGCACTGGATTACTTACATGCAAATGCGGGCGGTGTGGGAACCGATGAGACGGTAATCGTCAAAAACGGCTATCTGATATGGGAAGGTCCGGACGCCAATAACGTTCACGAGATCTACTCCTGTACGAAGACTTTTACCAGTACCGTATTGGGGCTTTTGGTGACGGAGGGGGTCCTTAGTATGGACGACTACGCTGCCAAATATTTGCCGTCGCTGGATGACCAATATCCTGAATATGCTCAAATCAAGCTGAGTCACCTGGCAACTATGACGTCCGGGTACGACAGCATGATGGGAGACGGCTGGAAATTCTATGAAAAGGACCCATTGAAACACCGCGAATGCGTCTTATCGTTTACCACGCCGGGGCCTCCTCTGTTTCCTGCCGGGACGTCCTTCAAATACCACGACCCGGCAGTCCATATCCTCGGATATATCCTGACAAAAGCAGCAGGTGAGTCGTTGGAACAGGTATTCAGAAAACGAATTGCCAACCCGACCGGTATGAAACAGTTCACATGGTCGAATTACGGATACAAGGACGGCATACTTTTTAATAATCCGGCGGGTACGCCGGGAAAAGACCAGGGCGGCATTTATTCGAGCCCGCGCGATCTTGCCCGATACGGATTATTGTATCTGAACAAAGGCAACTGGAACGGTAAGCAGATTCTGGATGCCTCTTTTGTTGCCAGAGCCACCTCTACCCAGGTCCCCGCCGAAGTCAAGACCAGGTATTTCGACCTTACCGGCCGGTATGGCTTCTTTTGGTGGACGAATGGAATCAAGGCTGATGGAGTCCGACCGTGGCCTTCGGCCCCTCCGAAAACATTTGCCGCACACGGCGCCGGTCGAAATTTCATCTTTGTGATACCTGAATGGCGCCTGGTAATCGTTCGGTTATCTCCGGCCCCCGGTGGCCGGGTTCAGGAGGGTGGTATGAAAGAAAGCGTTTGGAATGAATTCTTCTCACGTCTTAAAGGGGCCATTGAGGATTGAGCCGAGACCGCCGCCGAGACGATGAGAAGTAAACGCTTCAATTTCTCTCTTAGAAAAAGATGTTCGATAAGAAGGCTGGTTTTTCACATGAATAGTTGCCATTATTGTTCTCCTGCCGGGATTATTTTGATTTTCAGCGGCCAGATGGGATAATCGTCTGCGGGGCTTGAAGCTATACCACTCTCGTCGATGCCGTTGGGGCCCTTGCTGTAGAAGACGAAATCGTCGCCGTCACGCTTGTAAACAAAGAGGCCGTTATTCTGAGGGTCGATAAGCATCTGCTCAGGCAGCTTCGGTTCGATTTGTTCGAGTATTTCCGGCCACGTGCCGGTTTTTTCTTTGTGGCGACGAAGGGCGATGAAGATTCGGATTGCCCGCCGGGCGGCTTCAAGTCTCAGATGAATAAGTCGTTTCCTTCCCTCCTGCTCCTTCAGCTCCTTGCGGCCAAACCACATCTGCCTAAGTCGCCCGAGTATCGACATCTGCAAAAGTTCCTTGTCATGAATAAGCCGGTTAACTCGGGCTGCAGTCCCGGCGTCCGCCTTATCCTGATTCCATGAGATTTCGAGAATCGTCTCAAGCGACCTCAACTGCTCCGGCGTTATATCATCTTGTATAACAGCCCTCTTGATATTTCCGAAAGCTGCAGCTTCAATGGCAATACCGAGACCATTGTAATACCACGCCGGCTGTTGCTCGAGGTGACAAGCCAATTTGAGCTGACATTGGTATTTACTAAAGGCTGCTTCGACTCGCCCCTCAGCCAGGTCGTTGGCCGCTGCCCAGGAGAGAATGAAAGTCACCTTTCGCATGTCCCCCAGCATGAAGGAACCGGAGTTGGGGTCCGGATAAACCGGAAAACGAGCATTCTGCATCTGTGAGATATCGAGCAGTGTTTGCATGAAGGCTCGGTGCGTTTTGAGCTTGGCGGCTAATTCCGGATGTTCGCTATCGGCCCAGGGCTCGACATAGGCGGACGGTGTATAGGAGGAGAGATCGTCCAGCGTAGTTGGATTTTTCAGATTACTGAAGAACCGCCTGTAGAAAACCGCTGCGTTTTCGGCATCGGGAATTGCCAGTTCTGCGTCGATTGCGGCAATTTGTTCATCTATTGATCGGAAATTCCATAAGCAGCTCTGCCAGATGAGCAAGCAGATAATCATAACAACTAATGCGACAAGTAAGGCAGGCCAAAGATGCCTTTGATAGTGTTTGGCTTTATCAGTCTTTTTGTTTTGTGGTCTATCTTCGGACATTTCTCAGATGTCCAGTTTCTCTCGCAAATGGCTAAGTAGTTTATCGGTCGAGATACGTACCTGCTCCATGGAATCGCGCTGCCGGACGGTGACGGTGTTGTCTTCTTTTGTCTGACCGTCGACCGTGATACAGAAGGGCGTTCCGGCCTCATCCTGGCGGCGATAGCGCCGGCCGACCGCACTTTTTTCATCGTAAAAACAGTTGAAATATCGTTTCAAGTCATCATAAATCTTTCTTGCGATCTCCGGCATGCCGTCCTTCTTGACGAGCGGAAAGATTGCGGCCTTTACCGGCGCCAGGGCGTGGTGGAAGCGCAGCAGATTTCTCGTCTCGCCGCGGACTTCTTCTTCATCGTACGCATCGACCAGAAAGGCAAGCGTGCTCCGGTCGATGCCGGCGCTCGGCTCGATAACGTAGGGAATGTATCGCAGCTTTTTCTGGTCGTCGAAATACGAGAGCGGGCCTTTCTGATATTCGTCCGACTCGTCAGCTAATTCGATGCCCATCATGTCGCCCTTGCTTTCGTACCACTTATTGAGCGTTCTCATTCCCCGCTGGTGCTGGCGCAGGTCGAAGTCGGTGCGGTTGGCGATG
The DNA here is from genome assembly GCA_964530105.1 of uncultured Pirellulales bacterium. Lineage (GTDB taxonomy): Bacteria > Planctomycetota > Phycisphaerae > Sedimentisphaerales > Anaerobacaceae > JAFGPJ01. The sequence continues at coordinate 13,863 of CAZHBL010000039.1, forward strand.
CCCTCGAGCTCCTGCCAGTCGCCGGAGCCGAACGGGAATTTGTACTCGACGTCCACACAGCCCTTGGCGTAATGGGCCAGCTCGTCGGGATCGTGCTGACGGAAGTGCAGGTTCTCTTTCTTTATGCCCAGATCGAGGTACCAGTTGAAGCGGGCCTCTTTCCAATGCTCGAACCACTGCTCATCCGTGCCCGGCTCGCAGAAAAATTCCAGTTCGGCCTGCTCGAACTCTCGCGTCCGGAAAATAAATGCCTTGGTGGTTACTTCGTTGCGGAAACTCTTGCCGATCTGTGCGATACCGAACGGGATTTTCACTCGCGTCGTATCGAGCACGTTCCTGAAATTGGCGAAGATTCCCTGCGCCGTTTCCGGCCGGAGGTGCATCGTCATCGAATCGTCAACATTGGCCCCCATCTGGGTCTCGAACATCAATTTAAACGGCATCGGCTCAGTGAACTGGCCGACCGCCCCGCAATTGGGGCAGACTTTTCTGCTCAAATCCTGCGCCCCGGCCATTGCGGCGTCGATATCGACGTGCTCGGTATGCTCCTGAGCCTGCCCGGCGGCTTCTTCTTTGAGGTGGTCCACGCGGGTCCGGGTATTGCACTTTTTACATTCGGCGATCAAATCGGCGAACTTGTCGGCGTGCCCGCTCGCCTTCCACACCATCGGGTGCATTAAAATGCTGCAATCGAGGCCTACGACGTCGTCCCGCATCTGGACTACGCTCTTCCACCAGGCATTTTTGACGTTGTTCTTCAATTCTACGCCGAGCGGCCCGTAGTCGTAGCAGCTCGCCAGCCCGCCGTAAATCTCGCTCGATTGAAATATAAAACCCCTTCGCTTACAAAGCGATACGATGTTGTCAAGTTTTGCAAGTTTTGCCATGTTCGGATTCCTAAATAATCTAAAATTAACCGGCCCATTATACAGCAGCCAAGGTCGATTACAAGCTTGGAAACCCTTGACAAAGCTTACGGCAGGCATTAAACTCGGCGCCGAATGCTCGACGAGTATTGAGCATCAGGAATCGAGAACCGGGGAACAACTAATTATGAGCCGGGAAATAATAGTCATATTGGATTTTGGCAGTCAGTACGGTCAGTTAATCGCACGGCGGGTACGCGAGCAGAACGTATATTCGCGAATATTTCCCGCCGGCGTAACGGCAGGGGAATTATCGAATTTACCGCTCAAGGGCATAATCCTCTCCGGCGGGCCGGCCAGCGTTTATGACAAAAATGCGCTGAGGTGCGACGAGGACATCTTCGATCTGGATGTTCCGATCCTCGGCATCTGCTACGGCATGCAATTGGGCTGCCAGATCCTTGGTGCGAAGATCACTCCTGCAGAGCGCCGCGAATACGGCCGGACGAACCTGTCGATCCTAGACGGCAGTGATTTGCTTGCGAATCTGCCGGAGACCATCACGGCATGGGCCAGTCACGGCGACCAGATAGACCGATTAGGTCGCGATTTTCTCCGCCTGGCGACCACCGAGACCTGTCCCTTCGCCGCCGTCAAACACAAGCTGAAAAAATTCTACGGCGTCCAGTTCCACCCGGAAGTCTCGCACACGCCCAAAGGCCCGCAAATACTGGAGAATTTTCTCTACGATATCTGCGGCTGTACCGGTGACTGGAAGATGAGCGATTTCGCTACCGAAACAATCGAGACCGTCCGCCGGAAGGTGGGCGATGCCACCGTGATATGCGGCCTGAGCGGCGGCGTCGATTCCTCCGTCACCGCTTCGCTCATTCACAAGGCTATAGGCGACCAGCTTATCTGCATCTTCGTCGATAACGGGCTGCTGCGAAAAAACGAACGGCAGCACGTCGTCGCAACCTTCCGCAACCATTTTCACATGGACCTTCGCGTTGTGGACTGGTCTAAGCAGTTCCTTGCCGGATTGAAAGGCGTCACCGACCCGCAACAGAAACGCAAAATAATCGGCGCCGAGTTCATCAAGGCCTTTCAGTCCGAGGCGGCAAAAGTCTCCAACGCAAAATTCCTCGCCCAGGGTACGCTTTATCCCGATGTAATCGAGTCCGGCTCGAAAGACGGCAATCCCGCCGCGAATATCAAGCTGCACCACAACGTCGGGGGCCTGCCCGCCGAATTAGGCTTCGAACTGGTCGAGCCTTTGCGGGACCTGTTCAAAGATGAGGTCAGATTAGTCGGCGAGTACCTGGGACTGCCCGAAGAGCTGGTATGGCGGCATCCGTTCCCCGGCCCGGGCCTGGCCGTCCGCATCATCGGCGATGTCACGCCGCAGCGGCTGGAAATCCTCCGCGCCGCTGACGAAATCCTGATTGATGAAATCAAGTCGGCGGCTCTTTACAGAAAAATATCACAGGCCCTGGCCGTGCTGCTGCCCGTCTCGACGGTCGGCGTAATGGGCGATGAGCGAAGCTACGAAAACGTCGTCGCCGTCCGTGCCGTAGAGACGGTCGATTTCATGACGGCCGATTTTTCAAAAATCCCGTACGAAGTTCTCGGCAATATTTCCAATCGCATAATAAACGAAGTCCGCGGCGTCAACCGGGTCGTCTATGACATCTCCAGCAAACCCCCCGCAACCATAGAATGGGAATAGCGCGCATCTCCAAGTGTGGAGCACGCGCTCCAAGTCGCAAGGTAATCAAAGATTCCGCTTGCTTGCTTGCCATATGTAATCATAGCACGCCGAGAAGCTGAAGGGTGCCGAAGACGATCAGAATCGGCGTAATGATTTTCATCATCCGGCCGAACTTACGCCGCCATAGCGCCATTTTCTCCGGCTCCTTTGGCTTTCGTGGTAGAGTGCCGTTGGCCAGCAGGTAGCCGTAAATGCCGCCAAGCAGGGGTATCAAGCCTTCAAGGTTGCCTATGTTCCAGTTGGTCATCCAAATCCTCACGTTCGGGACGATTGGCCCACCAGCCGATGGCCAGGACTATCGCAAGGCCCATACAAAACGCTATCGCCGAGATGACTGCCGTAAGGCCGCTGACGGTCCCGGTTGCCCGGTACTCACGAATCGGCTGCATCGCTGCGCCTGCTGTTACGGCTGTCAGGCACAGGATAAACTTGCCTTTCGTCATCAGTTTAGGGCTTGTTTCGCTCATATCATCACAAAAGAAGTCATGTCTCTTCCATACCTAACCGTTGATTATAACATAGGCAACGAGCCCATATTGGTCTTCTTATTCTTCGGCATAATCGTAGTCAAAATTCACCTTATAACCATTCAAACGCTAAAATGCCATAAAGTCATTCGAGAAGCTCCTTGGGATAAGAACGTGTCCCTGCCCATGCGGCTAATTATTCGCCAATTATCAATTCCCTTTTCCTTCTTCGCACGTCATGATGGTTATGAACGAAGCCTGTAGTAGTAAGCGGCCCGAATGCAATCCAATGCGAATCAATCTTCCTTCTCGGCGATAAATGTACCTGAGCCAAATCCTCCTTGTTTTTGCCATCGGCCGTCAATAATTTTTAGATGACCATCTTCTACCTTGAGTGTACCTTCCCAATACTGAATGCCGAAGTCTCCATCTCGTGTGAACTTGATATGGTCATCTGATATGACTACATCTTTTATCTGGTCGCCATAAGTCCCTTCAGATATATCATCGAGTGTGCCGGTGTATGCGTCTCCATCCTTTTCCAATACAAAATATCCATTCCATGGGCCTTGTTGGCTCCAGGACCATTTGCCTTCTATGTCAGACAACTGAAAAGATGAAGCCAGCTTGGATGAGGGCTGAGTAGCACATCCCGCAATGAAAACAGAGACTATAGCGGCTAATGTTAATTGAGAACATTTCGGTCTAAGATAATGTGCATGCATGTGTGGAAATCTCCTAAATAAGATTGATACTTGTAAGTCTTCTGAAATCCAGCCACTGGCTGAAATAAGCATCTTTGCGCTATGAAGCCTAATCCAGGTTGTCCCGCCTCGTTGCTCTTCTATCAGCAGTCTACATTATTGAAGCAGGATTTTCAAGAAAAATCATGTGAAGATAGATCCCTCAACACGATTTATTATTTTCTATTGACTAATGACTATTTTTAGTGATATTTCCGGGAAAACGCCGGGAATGAAAAGGCATCATTTCGACCAAAAGCGATGGTAGTTGAAAACAAAAATCGGAAATTTGAAAATTTTTTTTATTCCATATCACACAAGGACTTACGGCTAAAAAGCTGTCTACAATTTTGTAGATTTTCGCATCAAACGCGCAGGTTGCTCCAATAGTAGAGGCGTTGTTTTTTAGCCTCCAGTAGCAAAACAACAAAATACTAATATCTAAATCCTAAATTCGAAACAAATCCTAATAACCAAAATGCAAATGTTCTCCCTATGGGACACCTTACGGTGAAAACGTTTTGAATTTAAGATTTCCGTCATTCGTGCTTGTTTAGAAATTAGTGCTTAGAATTTAAAACGAGCACGAATGACGGAAATCTTAAATTCAAAACGTTTTCACCGTAAGG
>CAZHBL010000040.1:0-18013 GCA_964530105.1 uncultured Pirellulales bacterium
TTACGGGGATATTGACGGCATCGGTCACCGCTTTGTTCAGCTCGTTGTCGTAACCTGCTTTCGTGCCGTCGGCGTCCATGCTGGTCAGTAGGATTTCGCCGGCTCCTGACTCTTCGCCACGCGCCGCCCATTCGACCACGTCTATATCGGTCGGTTCGGAGCCGGCCTTTATGCAGACCTGCCATTTGCCGGGACGGTCCTTCGACCGGCGGGCGTCAATCGCGAGAACAACGCATTGGTTCCCGAAACGCTGCGCAGCCTCAGTTAGTAAATCCGGATTCGTGACAGCGGCTGTGTTGACCGAGACCTTTTCGGCACCGCTTCTCAGCAGTTCGTCCATCTGCTCAACGGTTTGGATGCCGCCGCCGACGGTAAACGGGATGAATACGTTCTCGGCTACCTTCTCGACCAGCTCGACTATCGTCTTACGTGAGCGAATCGTAGCAGTTATGTCGAGAAACACAAGCTCATCGGCGCCTTCGTCGCTGTATCGTGCGCCCAGCTCTACAGGATCGCCCGCATCGCGAAGGTTCAAAAAATTGACGCCCTTGACGACGCGGTTATCTTTAACATCAAGACAGGGAATAATTCGTCGTGTCAACATTATGGTACTCCCCGTTTGCAAATGTTATAGAAATTCTGCAAAATCTTCAGCCCGGCTTTTCCGCTCTTTTCGGGGTGAAATTGTGTGCCGTAAATGTTCGCTTTCTGCACAGAAGCAGTCAACTCGAAACCGTAGTCGGCATAAGCTATTTTTGTCTCTGTGTCTTCTACCTCGGCACAAAACGAGTGTGCGAAATAAAAGTGTTTTTCATCCTCAAGCCCGGTAAATAAATCCATATCTTCGGACAGCTCAACCAAATTCCAACCCATGTGGGGAATCACCCGGCCGGGTGGGATGGGGCCGACGTTGCCGCCCAGAAGGCCGAGACCTTTGTGCCGGCCGTATTCGCTGCTCGACTCGAAGAGCATCTGGTAGCCGACACAGATGCCCAGCAATGGCTTGCCGCCCAACGCCAGGCTCTTAACTAACTCTGCAAGCGAGCCCAGGGCGCTGATTGCATAGCCGAAGGCCGCAACCCCGGGCAAAACTATGCCGGAGGCGTTTTCAATGACCCCGGCTTCTCTGCTAAGCTTTGCCTCGCAGCCGATATGCCTGAACGCGTTGCACACGCTCTTTACATTTCCTACGTTGTAATCAATAACCACGATCATAAATAGTATTGACTATTCACTCTCAACCGTTTACTGTTTAGAGGACTAATGTTGATCATATACCGAAAACCAATGATAAATAATAAATGGAGAATAGTAAATAACAAATGTGTGGCATAGTAGCATATCTTGGTAAAAAAGCCGCCCAACCGATCCTTGTAGAAGGGTTGAAGCGGCTTGAATATCGTGGTTACGACTCGGCCGGCGTGGCAATGCTTAGCAGCGGTGCGATAAGAATCCAAAAAACCAGCGGCAGAATCGACGCTCTCGAGCAGATACTGGACGAGCCTGACGCTGCCGAGACATTCGGCATCGGCCATACGCGCTGGGCCACACACGGTGAGCCAAACACCGCCAATGCGCATCCTCATCTGGACTATACCCGAAAAATAGCTGTCGTTCACAACGGCATCATCGAAAACTATGGAACGCTGAAGATATGGCTGCAAAACGAAGGGGTGGAATTTGCGAGCGAAACCGATACCGAAGTGATAGGAAGCCTTATTGGCTATTTTTATTCCAATTGCAGGGACGATGAGGAACAAACTCCCCGCAACGGGCAGAATAAATTTGAATGGGCCGTCCAGCGGGCCCTCCGGGAACTACACGGCACGTTCGGCCTGGCGATTATTTGCTCGGATTTTCCCAATATGCTAATCGGCGCTAAAAAGGGAAGCCCGCTGATTTTGGGCGTCGGCGATAACGAATACATCCTGGCCTCGGATGCGGCGGCAATTGTCGAGCATACGACCCAGGCAATTTACCTGGCCGACAACGAGATGGTGACCATAGGCCCGGATGGATTTCATACCAAGACGATTGGCAATGTTACGGTCAGCAAAAACCTTCAGCAGATCGAATTTTCGCTGGAGCAAATCGAATTAGGCAGCTTTGAGCATCACATGCTCAAAGAGATTTTCGAGCAGCCCAGGGCCCTTAAGACCTGCATGGGCGGTCGAATCGATCTCCGAAACCACAGAATCAAACTGGGCGGCATAGCTTCTTACCTGCGTGATTTGACACGTACCAGGCGACTGATCCTGGCCGCCTGCGGAACCGCATTCCACGCCGGCCTGGTGGGGGAGTTTTTGTTCGAGCGGTTGGCACGCATCCCGGCGGAAACCGAATACGCAAGTGAATTCCGGTATCGCAATCCGATCATCGAGGACCGCACTGTCGTCATTGCGATAAGTCAATCCGGAGAGACGCTCGATACTTTGGCCGCGGTGGAAGAAGCCAAAGAGCGGGGAGCAAGAGTGCTCGGTATCGTCAACGTCGTCGGCTCGTCTATCGCCCGAGCTACCGATGCCGGGATATATTTGCACGCCGGCCCGGAGATCGGCGTTGCCAGCACTAAAGCCTTTACGGCACAGGTTGCGGTCCTGACACTGCTGGCTATCGAATTGGGCAGAAGAAAACACATCAGCGGCGACGAGGCCGACAGGTACATTGACGAACTTTCCCAAATCCCGGATAAGATAAGCAAAATACTGGCGCAGTCCGAACAGATAAAAGAGATTGCGGCGGCGAATATCGATAAGAACAACTGGCTTTTCCTGGGCAGGGGATTTAATTATCCGGTTGCTCTTGAAGGAGCGTTGAAACTTAAGGAGATAAGTTATATTCATGCCGAAGGCCTGCCCGCTGCGGAAATGAAGCACGGCCCGATTGCATTGATTGTCGATGGTATGCCGGCAGTTTTTATCGCTACCGCCGGGCCGCAGTACGACAAGATTATGGGCAACATCTCCGAAGTCCGCGCCCGCGGCGGCAGAATTATCGCCGTGGCTACCGAAGGCGACCAAAACATCGCCCAATACACCGATCATTTGATTACGATTCCTGATGCTCCGGAGTTCCTCCAGCCAATGTTGGCTGTCGTGCCGCTGCAATTGTTGGCTTATCACGCCGCCGTGCTCCGTGGCCAGGATGTTGACAAGCCCCGCAATCTCGCAAAAAGCGTTACGGTTGAGTAATACTTCAAGAAGGTCAGCATGTTTATGAACCGGCCGAAGATATTTTGTTTCTTCTCTTGGTTCCTTATTCTTATGCGCTCGTGATTTAAGTTTGGAGCATCGTCGGCTTCTCCGGCACCGTCACTTCGCATCTGCTCGACTTGTTCCGGCGTCAGATCGGTGATATCCACGAGTTGTTCGATGAAAGGCGGCGGATTAGTTGAGTCCGGCGTATCTTCGTTCCCGACAACACGCTCGAGTTTCAGATCGTTCTCATGAGCGATCTGTCCGAATCCCTTGCCCTCGGTGCGCGCACTCAGTACATCGGCGAGGGCTGCGTCGAATGTCAATGCGCCATCGCTATCAGCAGCTATCCGTTCGGCCAGGCGCGTGGCAATCATGATGTTGCCCCAACCGGCGCCATCACTTCGCATCTGATCCACTTGCTCTTGCGTCAAATCGGTACTTTCGATAAGCTCGGTAATGAATTCCGGTGGATTCGTGACTTCGGTCTCCGGGGCAGCGGGCTCCGAACCCTGGGCTATCGCTTCTACGCTCCAGAAGCACAGCAAGCCCGTCAGAAGTAGAATGAGGATATAAGGTTGTTTGAATTTTGTCTTATGCATTAGATTCCTCGGCAGTTTAGACAGCTCTATAGCAAAATATACCAAAAAGCCGAGCATTCACATCAAGAATCCCCCTTTTTTTGCCAGTTTTTGGTATGCTGCAATCATTGTCCTCCATGCCGGAACCGGTTTTTTCATCAGTTCCATCCAGTTTATTACGGCATGTTGCACACGCTCTATCGCTCGGAATGAAACAAGTCCGGCATCAAGAATCAGTATGCGTTGACAAGCATCGGCTCCCATAGTATCCTCATTAACAGGATTGGAAGAACGAAGGTAGAGTTATAAGAGAATTAGCGGAGTAGAAAAATGGCATGGACTGGATAACTAAAAACGTTTCGGTTATTCTTGATTCGTATTTAAGATTGATCTCGGATTTCGAGTTTGGGGATATAGTAATATGAGCTTTCGTCAGTATTGCTTTCGTTCGCAGGTGGCGGGCAGGTATATATGCGGTTTTACCCTCTTGGAGCTGCTTGTCGTTATAGCAATAATCGCACTGCTTTTATCGATCTTGACACCTTCGCTGCGAAAGGTCAGGGCTGTCGCGGCCAGAGTAGGCTGCGCCCACCAACTCAAGCAGATCTACATGGCTATGGATATGTATCTCAGTTCTAACGACAACACATACCCATGCGCACAGGATCCGGTTTCTACAGATCCTCCTTACTGGCTGTGGATGGGACGCGGCTGGCGATCTTTTGTCGAACCTTATCTGGGCGGTCCTATCGATGTGAATAATCCATCGGTTTTATTCTGCCCCCAGGACCGCGTTGCTAAAGAAAAATATGAGTCAACCAGCTACTCCTACTCGATGGCTTTTTACCACAGCCCCGAGCAGATTGGAGATATGAACAGTCCAGCCGATACATATAGCAATCCCCGGCCTTCTATTTCCCAGCGAAGCATGGATGTAAGAAAACCTTCGGGCAAGATTCTTCTCGGTGAATGGCTGAGCAATCATTTGCCCATCGATGAAGATAGCGGATGGTGGTGCTGGCAAGGGGCCCGGAACTATCTATTCGCCGATGGCCGGGCCAGCTTCCTGAAGGCAAACGAGATTCGCCCTGCACAGGATGAATTTCCGGATGCTAATCTGACGGTTCGAGGCATAAAAGGGCAGGACTGGCCGCCATAGATACAAAGCAATTCTGCCAGTTGATTATGACTTTTGTAAGCCGCTATCAATACTTCTAAATACAATATTATCGGTTGTTTGCTGATTTGACAGTTTGGCCGAATCAAAAGCAGGGTCGAACGGGTCATCACTTTTGTTCAAAGCGATTTAACAGTAGTAAAATCTGCTCGTTGAAATTACCAGTTCTATATGCAAGGCTGATTATAATTACTGCCCTGTTAGTTTTAACATAGCCAGGATAACTAACAGACCAAGTACAAGCAAAGCGGCTCTCAATACTCGCATGAGCTGCGTTTTAGGCTCGATGAATTTCCATACGAAGGCCCAAAGAGCCGCGATAAGCGATATGCGTAAAACAAAAAATACAATGCTTCTTAACATCTATTTATAATAACCCATTTTAACATTGCAGTCAAGCTAAATATGTCCCATTTTAACATTTTAATTAAGTAAGAAATGGAATAATATCCTTCACAGCAGGTAGTTCACTATCGGTATTTATTGACAATTTCACCTTTTTTGACTGCTCCGGAATTCTGTCCAGCATACTTTGAAATACGAAAAATACTAAGCATGTACACTGAAATTCCCAATAAGCTTATCGCGTTAACAGCAAAGTCGAATAGCTTCCATTTCAATGCTGATAAGTGGTTTTTATGATGTATTCAGTAGAAGTTTGGGATAGCAAAGTATCTTTTTGCCATCAATATGTGTCACGTAATTTGGCTATAAATATTAAAGTAATTTGAAAAGACAAGCCGAACAAAAATACGTAGATGTCACTAATTAACTGCTTTTTTTAATACTCTAATAGGAGAGTTGAAGATGCATTATCTTGAGGAAGTAAAGAAATGGCTTGGTGAGATTACAGAAGTGTTCCTGCTGCTGATTGCTCTGGGAATCGTAGCTGAGATCCTTTTTGTCAATCCAGAGTCGGCAGGTAGCGGGATTCCTTTCTTGGGCCGAATCGTTCCCAATCTCACCGCACTAATTTCGGATCTGGGCGAAAACGGGCTCGTTGGACTGATCGCATTGGCGGTTATTCTATACCTGTTCCAGAGAAGAAAAGTTTTTGCTCAGCAGCATCAATAAGACGATCATTAGTAAAGTTGGGCTTCACGGAGCGTAGATGCTACGCTCCGTGTTTTCTTTCCACCATTAAAGCGACAAGCGGATTGTCAGGTTGTTATATTTCAACACGCTTGTTTCAGCACCATTGATTCGGCAACAAAGATAACCTTGCTTGCCGCCTGCCCATGATCTTATCGTCCGAAGAACGGGAATAGTTGCTTCAGTTTTTCGGGTGTGGCTCGGCTGCCGTATTCACAGAGTTCGAACGCCTCGGCATGCCGAATTTTTTTGCCCTTTTCCTCACCGTAAAGCTCGATCAATTTGGTTCTGTACTTGTCAGCAACCGACGCGTCACGGCGTGCGAAGCGGTCAAACATAGCCTTGCGACGGGCTTCCCTCTCTGGCCCGGCTTTTGGTACGGGAACAACTTTCTCGAAGTTGCCTGTAGCCCAAAGGCTTTCGATCTGTGATTCCAGCAGCCAGAGTGCATCGTTCTTTTGATCGATTACGTCGTCAATCGAGACGATTATGTCCGGATCAAACGGATTTGGCTTTTGAAATCCGTCGGAAAGATAAAGAAAGACGGGATTGTTCGGGAGCTGCGGAACATCCGGACAATAGAATTTCACCGTAACCATGTATGCTGCATCCTGCATCAGAATGCCGGTATAACGATGATCTGGATGGTAGTCGTTAGGCCTGGGTCCCATCACTATGTCGGCTTTCCATTCCCGGATCAGGCGCACGAACTTTTTGCGGTTCTCCAAAGTCGGCATCAGCTCTCCATCGTGAATGTCCAGCACTTCGGACTCGATGCCCAATTTTTTATCTGCCGCCTTGACCTCGGCGGTGCGTCGTTTAGCAAGCTCACCGCCGGCCATTGCAGCATGGCCGATATCGCCGTTAGTGACGGACACGAATTTGACGTGATGCCCCTGCGCGGCCCACATGGCTGCAACGCCACCTGCTTTGATTTCACAGTCGTCGGGATGTGCGCCGAAGACGATTATACGCAGCTTTCCATCGTCCTGGTTCCGCTCGCTCGCCAAGGTTGTGCCGGATAATGCAAATGCCAAAAGTAATGACAATAAAACCATGCCGGCTAAATAAAAGACATTCTTCTTCATCGTTGATCTCCTAATATGAAATTGAGAAATAGATAGATTTTGTGTTCGCTTAAAAGCACAAGTTTCACTTAATTATCCAACGTGTTTATTTCAACAGGGTAAGCATAATGAGACGAACTTCCATCACTTGCTTGCCTGGAACTTCCAGCGCTCGTAGATTCAGCTCGCCCCGGCCTTTTTCCAAACGGAATGTCCCCAAGGCGAGCGGCCGGAAGTCCTTGACATACGATTCGCCTCTACGTGGTACGCGGTCAAATTCCGCACCCACCAATGGTGGATCGTGCGGCTCGGTTATCTTTGCCTGGATCCGGCTGTTGCCAAAGCGAAGCTCGACTGTGGAACCGACATCCTGCTTTGGGCACGTATAGTAGATCGCTGCCTCATAATTGCCACTAATCGCCACTTCGATATCCCATGTGATATTATCCTCGGTGCTGGTCCAGTTTGTGAAGAATGAACAGTTAGGCGCTCCGGCGCTTCGCCGGACGTTGCCGTGTGGAACACCGTCGCGTGCGGGCAAAATTGTTGCCGGAAATTGCGGATAACCGACCGGGAATGGCCTGTCATCTTTTTGTGATTTGAGCAGCACTTCATCTTTCCACTTGGCAACGGCCTTCCTGAGCCTGTCGGCAACATCCGGTTTATCCTTCGAGATATCGTGGTACTGTCCCGGATCGGCCTGCATATCAAAAAGCTTGCCGGTATGGTCGAGCCGGTAACGCTGCGTACGGACGCTTATTCTGCCGTTTTGGTGGGAGAAGATCATTCGCTCCGGCCAGTTTTCAGCTTCTTCGAAGAGCAGCGGCTTAATACTGATGCCGTCGAGTGACTTGGTGCTGACGACCGGAATACCCGCCATATCGGCTAACGTCGGAAGCAGGTCGATCGCTCCGGCAATTTGTGATATCTTTGTCTTCGGTTTTATGTTTCCAGGCCAACGAATTATGCAGGGGACACGAACACCGCCTTCGTCAGTCGAGCCCTTGCGTCCTTTCATATCGCCGTTCCACCGCCAGCTATTCGGCCCGTTGTCACTGAAATAAATTACAATGGTATTATCGGCAAGCTTTAATTCTTCGAGCTTCCGTAGAACACGTCCCACGTTCCAGTCGATATTCTCGCACATCGCAAGGGCGCAGCGTGTCATGTCGATCTGTTCTTTTTCCGGGTCACGGTTTCTCATGCTGAGTGGATGATTCCTGAATTCTTCCCAGAAACGGTCGGGCACCTGCATAGGCGAGTGCGGCGTATTGAAAGGCAGATAGCAGAAGAACGGCTGGTTTTTATTTTGCTCGATAAACGCCAGCGCGTGGTCGGTCAAATCGTCGGTGATGAATCCCTTTCCTCTGACGATTTTACCGTTATGTTCGAGGATTGGATCGAAGTAATTGCCCCAGTGGCCGGAGCAAAAGCCATAATATTCATCGAATCCCCGGCCGTTCGGATGGTAGGGGTATTGCGTGCCGTTGTGCCACTTGCCGAATGCCGCCGTAGCGTATCCCGCCGACTTGAAGGTATCACCGATAGTTTTTTCATCGAGGTTCAATCGCTCGGCTCCGGTTGTTACTCCGTGTACGCCACCTCGCGGGTGATAGCGCCCCGTGAGAAACTCGGCCCGTGTAGGCGCGCAGACGGCGCAGACGAAGAACCGCTCGAACATGGCTCCGTCCCGAGCTAATGAATCGATGTTCGGCGTTTCGATGTTTAGGTTTCCGTGTAGCCTCAGGTCGCCCCAGCCCTGGTCGTCGCTCAGGATGACCATGATGTTCGGCCGCAGCTTTGTTTGGGCAGCTTGTATGCGAAATGGAATCATGGCCGCGAGCGTACCGGCACACGCACCTCTTAAAAAATCACGGCGAGTCAGTTGTGAATACTTCAATGTCTTGTCTCCTCTAAGTTGTCAAATACTCATCGGTAATCATCATAAGCTCTGGGGCGACGCTATTCAACAGCTTTTTCCGCCGATTCGGTTTTAAGAGCCTGCTTGACTTAAGAGTACCTGATAGCGACAATAAAGTAAAAATTGTCTTGTCAGAATCAATTTGAAGGGATTGTAAAATGAACAAACTATGTTTGATTTTGTTAACTATATCGATTTGTGCGGCTGGCTGCACGTCAACATTTACGGTACGTGTAAACGGATTTTCCGAGTTCGACCAGCCGATCAGCGACAAGGCGTCGATATATGTATCAGTGGACCCGAATTCCCAGAACCCTATCTTCGATAAGGAAATCAAAGCCAAGATTGAGATGCTGTTAAAATCGCACGGTTACGTCCCGGTTCCTGACGTCGAGCAGGCCGACTATCGACTTGCCTTCCATGTGGGATTGGATTCACATAGAGTAACGGACTACACGCCGTTCTATGGTCCTTATGAAGGTTTTCACAATAGATATTGGGGAGGTTATCATTTCGGCTACACCAGATATGTCCCGTATTTTGAGACATTTTACGACCAGTGGCTCGTAATGAAGGTCTTTGCCACCGGCCACGATGATGCTTCGGAAGCCGGCAAGGTTGTCTGGATTGGTGAAGCTATGATCGATACAAGCGTTGCCGACATTCGCCGTGTGGTCGACTATCTGCTGATTGCCAGCTTCGAGTATTTCGGCGTGGACACAAAGAGACAAATGGCCCTGACAATAGGCCCGGACGATCCCAGGATAATCCGGATTTCCACTTTAAGGTAGGTCCGAAGCTCAGCCGATTTTTAAGCCGTATGTGACACATGATGGATACCGAGATGCACATCCAGCACGGAGCTTCGGAATAGAACTCAATGAGAACAGACATTTGCATAATCGGAGCGGGGCCGGCTGGTTTAATGGCGGCGATTTTTGCTGCCGAAGCGGGTGCCCGGACTACGGTCATCGAGGCCAATACAAGCCCCGGCCGCAAGCTGCTCCTGACCGGGGCTGGGCGGTGCAACATTACGCATCAGGCTGCGCCGCGGGAGCTTGTCCGCACGTTTGGCGCCAAAGGGAGATTCCTCAGTTACGCTCTGTATCAATTCCCGCCGCAGGACGTGCTGAATTTTTTCGCCCGGCTGGGGCTGCAAACGAAGCTTGAAAAAGACGGCTGCATCTTTTCCGCCACCGACCGTGCCGGTGACGTCAGGGACACCCTTGTGGGCCGGGCCGGGAAACTCGGCGTGATGTTCATATACGACAAACGCGTCAGCAGTATCACGAAGGAGGCAGGCGCCTTTGTTGTCCGCGCTTCGACAGAGCGAATCGATGCAGAAAAGCTGATTGTAGCGACCGGCGGACTTTCGTGGCCTAAGACGGGTTGCACAGGTGACGGCTACCGGTTTGCCCGTCAGTTTAGCCATGCCATCGTCGAGCCTCGGGCGTCGTTGGTTCCGCTTGTGACTCTTGAAACCTGGCCAGGGCGGCTTGCCGGGACCGCTGTGGGAAACGTTAGAATCTCGGCACGCCTCAATGACAAAAAGGTGAGCACTTTCGGAGCGATGGTCTTTACCGACGACGGCATAGGCGGCCCGGCGATTCTGGATATGAGCCGGTATCTGACCGACTATCTGCCTGCCGGCGAGACGCCCATTGCCATTATGCTGGATTTAGTACTGCATGTCGAGCAGGCCTGTTTTGAAACGCAGATGACCGAGTGCATCGGCGCAAATCCGAAGAAAAAAATTTTGAATGTTCTGGCAGAGTTCGTGCCAAAGCGTCTTTCCGTCATCCTGTGCAGGCATGTAGGTTGTGATGATGAGCTTGAGGCCGGGCGGCTCCGGAAGGATGTGCGAAAGGAACTGATTCGTACGATCAAGGCGTTGCCTCTTTCAATCGTGCGAACTAAACCGATTGCCGAAGCGACGATGACACGCGGCGGCGTCAACGTCACTGAGGTCGAACCGAAAACGATGGAATCGAAAATTTGTCCGGGCCTGTTTTTCGCCGGGGAAGTCCTCGACGTTGATGGCCCCTGCGGCGGCTACAACCTCCAGGCATGTTGGTCAACCGGAGCCCTCGCCGGCTCTTACGCCGCCCAGAGCGGGGGAAATTAACCTTAAGAGCATATTCATGCAAATCACCGTTTATGCTTTTAATATTCTCACTGCTTTTTGTAATATTTCATGGCGTCGGGGAGGAGGGCTTTTAGGTTTTGGATTCTGGTTTGGTCGGCGGGATGGGTGCTCAGGAACTCCGGCGGTTGTGCACCTGTCTTTTGAGTTGCCATTCTCTGCCAGAAACTAATAGCCTCCTGAGGATTGTATCCTGCCATCGCCATAAAAATCAGACCCAGATGGTCCGCTTCGCTTTCGTGAACTCTGCTGTATTTTAGCACGCCAAGCTGGCTGCCAATGCCGTAGGATTGCATAAACAGGTTCTTAGTCAGCTCGGGCTTATCTTTTAATGCAGCCGATAACGCCACGCCGCCCAGTTCGACGAGCAGGCCCTGGCTCATGCGTTCGGCTCCGTGCTTGGCGAAGGCGTGTGCAATTTCATGTCCCATGACCACGGCCAGGCCGGTCTCGCCCTGCGTGACCGGTAAGATGCCGGTATAGACGACCACCTTTCCGCCGGGCATGCACCAGGCGTTGACATTTGGATCTTCCACTAAATTGAATTCCCATTTGTAGCCTTCAAGGCGGTCTGTGATGTTGTTTGTTTTACAATATTGCTCGACGGCGCTTTGAATTCTGCTGCCGACGCGCTTGACCATATTTGCCTGTCCGGCATTCGTGCTGAGCTTGTGCGCGGAAAGGAATTCTCCGTAGGATTGAAAGCTCATCGAATTCATCGTCGAATCGGGAACAATATTAAATTGTTTTCTGCCGGTGATTTCGACTTCCGTGCAGCCGGATAGCAATGACACGAGACCACACAAAACGATTAGTGTTGATTTCAGAGTGATTTTCATAGTTTTGCCCTTTCCTAGTAAAATGAAGCAATAATATTTCCACCTACGTAACTGTGAATATTAAAACGAATCAATCAACCAGTATCAAGCCGTAAAAGTTCGGGCATTGGCTTTTTGTTCGGACGACCTCAATGGGAAAGCCGGCTTTTTTTACTGTAGAGAATACGTCGATACCACAGGCCTCCATCGCAGGGCGGGCATGGTATGGATTTCGACACTGCTGTTGTTCCAGGTTGCATTCTTTACAGAGACTGCACGACCCAGCCCCAATCCCGAAAACCTTCCAGGCACCACGTAGAAAAAAATCCCGCTCAAGCTCAACTACGGTAGCTTTTATCCGAGCCTCCCGCGTAAAATGGATTAATACTGCCCGGCGATATGAATCCAGCACTTCCCGCATCTGCTGTGCTGTCGGTGTAAATGGCGGGCAAACCAGGCTCTGCCCATAGTCTCCACATCCGAACTGACACTTCAGCCTAACCCATGTAGCGGTTTCGACATCTGAAGGCGAGATTATTCGAGCGTCTCTGACATTGGATTTCTGTTTTACCGCCTTACATAATTCATTGTTGGATAACTCTGATTTTTTTGCTGAGATATTAGTTTTGCGTTTCATTGATTTCAGTCTTTATTTGATTTAACAAGTTAATAGCTTCTATCGGCGTGAGGTTGTTGACATCTGTTGAGGCGAGTTTCTCCAGCACACTTTTATTTTTCTCTACAAAGAGCGTATCTTTGTCCGGCTCTTTTGTCTTGTGGCGGGCGAGATGTTCGCCACTGGCTTCTTTTTGGAAGGTGCTTTCGAGATCGTCCAGGATTTCTTTTGATCTGTCTAGGATAGTTTTCGGCACGCCGGCCAATTTGGCGACGTGGATGCCGTAGCTTTTGTCCGTTCCTCCCGGCAGAATCTTGTGCAGGAATACGACTTCGTCCATCCATTCGCGCACGGCCACGTTACAGTTCTTAACATTCTCAAACAACTCGGATAATTCCGTAAGCTCGTGATAGTGCGTGGCGAATAGCGTCCGGCATTTCAACCTGTTGGCAATATGCTCGGTAATCGCCCAAGCCAGAGAAAGACCATCGTATGTGCTTGTGCCGCGGCCGACTTCATCGAGAATGACAAGGGATTTATCCGTGGCGTTGTTGATAATGTTTGCCGTCTCGGTCATTTCGACCATAAAGGTAGATTGACCGCGGACTAATTCGTCCGAAGCGCCGACGCGGGTGAAGATTCGATCAACCAGGCCGATTTCGGCATTTTTGGCTGGAATGAATGAGCCGGTTTGAGCCATCAGCACCAGCAGGGCAACCTGCCGGATGTAGGTGCTTTTGCCGGACATATTCGGGCCAGTGATCACAAGAATGTCACCTGCCGTATTACCTAACTCGACATCGTTCGGAACAAATTCTGCGCCGAGTATTTCGGCCACAACCGGATGCCTGCCTTCGTGAATAATAAGCAGACCGTCGTCGGTAATCTTCGGCCGGATGTAATTTCGCCGCCTGGCCAGATATGCAAGAGCCGCCAGGCAGTCGCACTGAGCGACGGTTTCGGCCAGCCCCTGGAGCCGGCCAACGTACCGGGCCGACTGGCGGCGGAGCTGGTCGAAAAGTTGCTGCTCCAGTTCGAGGGCTTTTTCCTCGGCGCTTAGGGCCTGAGTCTCGTACTCTTTAAGCTCATCGGTAATATATCGCTCGGCGTTTTTTATTGTCTGCTTGCGGACGTAATCGGCGGGGGCCTTCTCCGCCGCTGAGTGATTGATCTCGATATAGTAGCCGAAGACCTTGTTATAGCCGATCTTCAGATTTGCTATACCGGTTCGCTCGGCTTGCTGCTTCTGGTAATTTCGCAGCCAGCTTTGGCCATCTCTGGAGATCGATCGCAGCCGGTCGAGCTCTTCGGAAAAATCTGCTCTGATGACGCCGCCATCGCGAAGGTGCGAGGGCGGTTCCGGCTCTATGGCCGCTTCGAGAAGGTCGGCTAATTCGTCCATGCTGTCGCACTTGTTGCCTAACTGTACGAGCAGGTCACCGCTGAATTGCCTTAGGATGTCCCGCAGCAGCGGGATTTGTCGAAGCGTTGCCGACAGAGCGACCAAATCCCTCGGAGATGCGCGGAAAGTGCTAATACGGGCGGCGATTCGCTCGGTGTCGGAGATGTTTGTCAGAAGCCTGCGGATGTCGGCTAATTTTGCATCAGCATCTTTGATTTCTTCGATGGCGTTTTGTCGCAGCTCGATTCCGGCAAGGTCGCATAGCGGCATGCACAGCCAGTTCCTGAACATACGGGCGCCCATTCCGGTAATCGTTTCATCGAGGCATTCCAGCAGCGAGCCTTTTCTGCTTTCGGTGCGAATCGTTCGCAGGACCTCCAGGCTCCGCAGGCTCGTCGGGTCGATCTGCAAAAAGTTCCGGCGACTGATTTTTTTTAGGCTCCTGATGTGGCCGAGCGTGGTTTTCTGTGTTTCGTTTAGATATTCGATAATGGCTCCGGCTGGGGGGATAAGGCCGTCATCATCGTCGCCGATGCCGAAACCTTCGAGCGTGGCCGTGCCGAAATGCTTGAGCAAGCGCTGCCTCGCCTGGTAGGGATCGAAGTACCAGCCGGGACGTTCGGTGATTATGGAGCTGGTCAGTTGCGTGAGTTCCCTGGTGAGCTTTTTTGTTTCGGCCTCGAACAGTTCACCTCGCCGGTCGGCAAACAGGCACTCGGCCGGCGAAAGCCGCAGCAGCTCATCGAGCAGTTTTTCTTCCGGAAGCTCCTGAGCGAAAAAATGACCGGTCGAAATATCGACCCAGCTTATCGCGGCGTGTTTTTTTGTCCCCAGACTAACGGCGCAGAGGAAATTATCCTCCTTGGCGTTCAGCAGCATGTCGTCGGTGAGCGTGCCGGGTGTGACAATTCGCACGACATCCCGTTTGACAACGCCCTTTGCGGTCTTTGGGTCTTCGACTTGTTCACAGACCGCGACTCGATAGCCTGCCTGCAGCATTTTTTTCAGATACCCGTCAACAGCGTGGTAAGGCACGCCGGCCAACGGGATCGGATTGCTGCCTTTGCTCCGGCTGGTCAACGTCAGGCCGAGGACCTTAGAGCAGGTTTTGGCGTCCTCGTAAAAGGTCTCATAGAAATCGCCCATGCGAAAAAACAGTATGCAGTCCGGGTGCATCTGTTTGAACCTGTGAAACTGCTTCATAGCAGGCGTCAGTTTTTCATTATTCGGGGTCATAACTTCAGATTATACAAAAACCGGCGAATTTAACAAGCAGCCGGAATTTCTTTCTTGATTTACTGCTTTACATCGGCAGGCGAACAGATATGATAAAAGGCAAAAGGAATCTGGTGTTTGCTATTTACTCAGCAGGATTTGCTTAGGCAATGATACAAAACAAACATAAATTGGATGAGCTTCAGCGCAAGTTAGACTCAGAGGAAAATCTCTCTTACAAAGAAGCCTTGGCCATCTATGAAATGCTTTACAAAGAAGCTGTATCTTTAGGAGTGATCAATTCCGAAAATATCCTGGACGGGCTGGAAGTGGACTTAAGAATTGCAAAAGCGATAAACAAAGTTGGCTTATGATAGAAAAGCTCATCAAAAAGACAGCCCGGCAGTTAGATCAACAAAAAATCCCCTATATGATTATCGGCGGCCAGGCGGTCTTATTATACGGCAGACCAAGATTGACACGGGATATTGATATCACTCTCGGCATTGACACCGACAAATATGAATCAATTGAGGGAGTGTGTAAAAAGCTGAAATTGAGAATCCTTGTTGAGAATCCAAAGGATTTTGCACAAGACACTAAGGTGCTTCCGACGGAAGAGACTGTTTCGAATGTGCGTGTAGATTTTATCTTTTCTTTTACACCATACGAAGAACAAGCAATTATGAATGCAAAGAAAGTGTTTATCGACGACTATCCAGTGAGATTTGCATCCTGCGAGGATATTATTATCCATAAGATGGTCGCTGGCAGAGCCATTGATGAAGAAGATGTGAAGAGCATTTTAGCTAAGAATGAAAATGCTGTTGATCTCGAATATGTCAATAAGTGGCTTTCAGAATTTGGCAGGATTCAAGAGCATGAGGGCATATTGGAAAAATTCGGTAGTTTGCTGAAAAAGTAATTTGACGTAATAGTAATCCCCGACCATTCTACACAGCTAAGCTATTTCGGACAGCAGCTAAACATGACCTTTTAACAACTCTGTTATGATTGAAGTTGCCTGCTGTTTTGATTTGGCGTTAGTTAGCTCTTTTAGAATCTTTTCCTGTCGGCGAGTGAAGCAGACCGGCTCTCGTAAGTCGAAATCTGCCGCTCCGATTGTTTTGATGATTTTTTCGCTGAGACTTTCGATTCCGGTGCCTTCTTTGGCGCTTATGTGCACTGTGTTTGACAGGGTTTCGGGCAGTCTTCCGGCATCGAATCGAGCCGTCAGATCCGATTTGTTTAAGACCGTTATGATTTGTTTGCCGGCGATTCTCTCCAAAAGACGGACATCAAGTTCTTCCGCGGGCCGGCTGTTGTCCAGAACGAGCAGGATAATGTCCGCCTGTTCGATGATTTCCGAGGTTTTTTTCTGGGCTGCGTTTTCAATGGTATCCTCAGTACCGGCTGATTCCTCGTCCAGGCCGGCTGTGTCGATCAGCTTGACGGACAGAGAACCGATTCGGCATCGGGCGCTGATCCAGTCTCTGGTTGTGCCTTTGATATCGGTGACGATGGCTTTTTGTCGGCCGGCCAGGCAGTTGAGAAGAGTACTTTTGCCACTGTTCGGCGGGCCTGTCAGAACCACGGTACAGCCATGTATGATCAGCTTTGCGGCCTGAGATTTTTGCAGTATCTCAATCGCTTCAGCTTTGATTGTTTCGAAAGATATTTCATTTATATTTTCGAGCCAGCTCCCGGCTTTTGTGGTCAGGCCGGCATCGACCTGGTTTGCAATGATTTTTGTGCCCTGAAGGGTCCTGGCCTTTGCCTGTGCAAGTTTGGCTTCGATAGCGATTGTGTCGGCGGATTTTTGTGCCGTGAGAAGCTTTCTCAGCAGTTGCTCTGCGGTCAGCAGGGCGGCACCATGACGCCGGAGCAGTTGCATTATCATCTCGACGATAAGCGGGTTGCCGTGACAATTTATTGCGAAACTATCCTGGCCTTCACAGCCGATTGTTACCTGGTCGATAACCTCGGTGCCATCGGTAATAGTGCCCAGCAGAATCTCGCCGGTTTTGAATTCCAACGGTTTGATTCCTGCCGGCTTGAATACTTTTTTCATGACATCCTCGGCTGAATCGCCGAAGATTTGAATAGTCGATATAGCGCCGGTGCCCTTACCCGTCATTACAGCGGCAAAACAATCCATCGCATTATCCGTGTCAGCCCGCATGATGCCCAAACATAGATTTCACTTTTTTATGTATGTTTTCCGAAAGTTCTGAGAAACTCTTACCTACAAGTACGGCCGGCATATTCATAATCCAACTGCCTGCCATGAACAAAAGGCAGAGTTGAACAGTCGACCAGAGGCTTTCTATATAGCCTGTTAAGACCTGAATGACTGTGAATAGTATCGGAAGCAAACACACTATTAGAAGGACAATCCTCTTTATTTTCGTAATGTTCGATTGAAAGAACGAAAGAAATCCAAGGAAGAAACCTGAAATGCCGGACCAAATGATCAGTATCGAAAATAAAAACATCCTTTCTGATTGGAGAGACATAATTCGGAACGGCTCAGATTCTAATAGAATGCTGAAATCTGTCCTGAAGATATTAAGCATAAAATACGAATAAAAAGCTAAAAGTAGGATCGTAAAGATCCAGAAGATGTCCATTATTTTTGTAATGTTCTTTTTGTGTTTTTCAAAGAATTTGCCTGATCCTGGAAAGGGCGGGGGACTTTTTTTCCTGGCAAAGTAAAAAGCGACAATGAGAATGAATGCTATGATCCACCAAAAGTACTGACTAAACAGAATTTTTGGAATTATTGTT
>CAZHBL010000041.1:0-17798 GCA_964530105.1 uncultured Pirellulales bacterium
GATTCCGTTGAACGTCTGGTCGTCAAGGGGGGCAAGGACTTTTGAGCAAAGCTCGTCATAAATCCTCGAATTCAAATTGATTAATCCCTCTTTATCGTTATTCAGGGACTCTTTCAGAACGTTGCGCAATGAGCGAATATCTAACCAGAATATTTTATGCTCCAGCCTGTTCAGGATGCTCAAAAGCTCAATTCCGAAATGCTTGGGGAAGCGGAACGCACGCTTGAGGCTTTCGTTGAAGATAATGTGGCAGATTTCACGCTTGTCATCCCAATCCAACTCCAGAAGCATTCCTGCGATACTGTTTGCCGTCACTTCTTCGTTCTCGCCGTCGGACATTATGTTGCCGACTATTCTCCGTATGTCACCTAAGTGCTTTTTGCCCGCCTGCTCGATGGCACATTTCAACGGTTCACTCATATCCGCCTTGAATTGCATATCGAAATGCGCCGATAGCGTCGGGTCGTACACATCCGACAAAAGACCTAAAAAACACCTGTAAGTTTGCTGATATTTCTCCGGCCCATACGATGAGAACCGCAGCATTACTTCTCTGAACGGCTGGTAGTTTTCGTTATCGTCCACCGATTTAAGAATCTCGCCCAGATAATGGCGAAATCTGTCCGCTATCGTGGCCAGGCGGCTGTCTCTCATCGCGTGCATTTGATAGAGTAATTTGTTCAGACATTCTTCCTGCCGCTCCGGGTTGAATAACTCTGAAATAATGCCGATGCTTGTATCCGGCCAGGTCGCGATAATCCGTTCGTACCGTGACGTTTCGGTCTCCGGTTTCGGTTTTCTGCGCCGGTTTTTCAATATCCAGAAAACTGCCGAAGTCGGCAGAAAATAATAGCCCGGATGCCTGGCGTTTTTCCAGATGCGTCTCAGCTCGTTGATGGCAAGTGACATCACCAAAAAAGCCAGCGGTATACGGACGCCTGCTGCTAATTTTGCCGCCGGTGTTTCCACGAAGTATGCGTCCACTAAAAGTAGAGCCATTATCAAATTCACAAGGATTGCCATTACCATGTGGCCCACAAGTTCTCTCATATTTTTTCTGCTTAAGGTCATCGCATTTTCTCCGTAAAACAGATTTGCAGATTCCTTTCTAAAACAATTATCCCGGCAGAGAACGCAGAGTAGGAAACTCTACGTATCTCAACCTAAAATACCCTTTTATCGGTACATCGACAAAAAGAGCCGTTTCAGCACAGTAAATCCGCCTATAAAACGAAAAAAACCGTTAAAAAACCATAAAAAAGGCATATATACAACTTAAAGTCCCGCCGTTTGGTTCGTCACTAATTAAAACCCTGTTGACTTGTCACCGGATTGCCGGTACATTTAAGCTAATCTATTGAAAGGAAAAAAATTATGAACAGTTCCAAAAGAAACATCTTAGTTATAGTTGTTATGGTGTTGACGGTATTCGCCATGACTTGCACCGCACCGGCTCAGCCCCAGCGTTCCCGTGGCCCCAGGGTGGTGTCGCCCGATGTTGCCGCAGACCGGCACGTTACGTTTCGCATACTGGCGCCCAAGGCCGAAGAAGTGCTCCTTAGCGGCAGCGATATTCCGGGCGTCGGGCGAGGTGCAGCCATGACAAAAGATCCAAATGGGGTCTGGGAAGTTACACTTGGCCCGATCGAATCGGGAGCGTATCGGTACAACTTCAATGTGGACGGTGTATCCGTGATTGATCCCAGGAATTCGGCCACCAGCGAATCCAACAATAACACATGGAGCCTGGTGTACGTTCCCGGAGCGGACTTCATGGACACCAGGGATGTGCCCCATGGAGCCGTCGCCGAGGTCACTTACTACTCCGGGTCGCTCAAGCGTTTCCGCCGGATGCATGTTTATACGCCGCCGGGCTACGAATTGGGCGAAGGCAAATATCCGATTTTTTATCTGCTGCACGGTGCATCCGATTGCGACGATTCGTGGACATCCGTGGGACGTGCCGGATTCATCATGGATAACCTTATAGCCGCCAAAAAGGCAAAGCCGATGGTGGTTGCGATGCCCGCCGGTCATACGGGCCCCTTCAGGTTTGGCGGGTCCAGGCCGGCCGTTGATGAGTTCACACAGGATTTCCTGAACGATCTGCAACCGTATGTAGAAAAACATTACCGCGTGTACACGGACCGGCAGCACCGGGCGATGGCCGGCCTGTCCATGGGTGGAGGTCAGACGCTTAATATCGCCATTCCTAACTTGCAGGAATTCGCCTTCATCGGGGTCTTCAGTTCGGGCGTCTTCAGCCTCAATCGTCGCCGTCCACAGGATGACTCGCAGCCCACGTGGGAGGAGCAAAACAAACAAGTGCTGGACAACGCCGAACTGAAAAAAGGACTCAAGCTCGTATGGTTCGCCACGGGCAAGGAAGACTTTCTTATCGAAACCTCCCGGAGCACGGTTGAACTACTCAAAAAGCATGGTTTCGATGTCGTTTTCAAGGAAACTCCCGGAGCCCATACGTGGATCAACTGGCGAAACTACCTTAACGAATTCGCGTCACAATTATTTTAACTATATCGCTACTGCGGGCTATTCGTAAAGAATAGGATTCTTACGCCAGTCTTTCTCGGCGTCGTGACGATATTGGCTCACCCGCGGGCGGCGCTGGCGCAGGCGGACCGATTCGATGCCGAGATAGTAGCCGCCGGATATTGGATTTTTGCCGACACACTCCAGTCGCAGCTTGTATTTGCCAGGGTCAGGCCAGAAGTCCAAGAGGTGATATTCGCGAGTCGAGGTCTCACTGCTGTAGAGGTCCATGACCCCGCCGAGCTTGACGTCATCTAAGTATGCCTGGTACTTGCCGTAGTCGTAAGACCGTGTCATGACGAGCAGCAGTCGCTTCGGTTCTTTTTTGTCTACTTCAAAAGGAATCTCGATCCACGCGTCATTCGGCCCGTCCGGCTTGTAAAATAATTGCCCGTCGGGATAGATATCCAGGTTCTGTGCGACGGCTTCGCCCTGGCCGTGATATTCGTCTGCCGTATATTCGCGAGCGGCGATGATTCTGTCGAGGTTGGGCAGTGTGCGCTGCCGGGCGTGCGGCGCGCGGGCCTCGAAAGTTGGCCGGCCCGTCTGGTACCAGAAAGCCACGCTGGAGTAATCATCCTCGCGCTCGTTCCAGCTATTCGACTCGTACTTCGGATTCTCATCCGGCGACATCCAGCCGTAGTGCTCGAATGTCACTTTGATCCCGGTGTTGAAAACAATCGGGTCGGTGATGTACCACCGGTAGGCGCTGGTATGTCCGCCGACGATGCCCCACTGGTCGAAATAAGGGACGCCGAAGTACGGCGTGCCTGTGGTCTTGAGTCCCCATGCGGAAAGAAAATAATCTTCCGTTCCCGTGCCCCATATGGAGGCGTTCTGTTCGCAGTCGATGTAGGTTTTCTCGTCGCCCTCGCCGAACCACGCCGGGCTTCGTGTCCGCACGCTCAAAACGGTGCCGACGTAGTGACCCTTGCCCTTCGTATCGAGCAGAACGTAGTCCCTGCCGTGCTCGACGGGATATTCCTGGCGATACTGAGCATAGAAGTACGGCGTATCGTCGCTGATGTGCTCTTTCTTAATCCAGTCGATGTTATAGTAGAGCAGGCTGATCGGTTTTTCGCTCTGGTTGAGGACCTCGATGCGCGCGGACTTGCGGAACGGCATGTGCCAGAAGCAATTGTAGGAGTCCGCATCCTCGACCGCGACCGGCAGACTTATCACCTCGCTGCGTTTGCCGAAGCTGTTGGCGAAGAAATCGCCCACGGGGGCCTCCACCGCCGGTCGCTCGTTGCCGTCCCAGTACATGCGGAGCAGCATTTCCTGGTGATTGGCCGAGCCGTTCTTCGCCCAGGGGTGCGGCTCGGGCCCGAGGAACGTCATCCAGATGTGGGTGATTACCC
Organism: uncultured Pirellulales bacterium; assembly: GCA_964530105.1. Classification (GTDB taxonomy): domain Bacteria; phylum Planctomycetota; class Phycisphaerae; order Sedimentisphaerales; family Anaerobacaceae; genus JAFGPJ01. The sequence continues at coordinate 3,912 of CAZHBL010000041.1, forward strand.
CCGGGCCCTTGACGTTAAGCAGGATTTTCTTCTGTCCCGGCGGGACATTACTATTGTCACGATTGCTGTTCGGGTCGGGCACTCCGTTAGGATCGGGTTTGCCGTCCGGTCCGATCTTGTGCGTTGATGTCGCGCGCATACTTCGGCCGTCGTGCGGCCGGGCCAGTTCCGCCATAAAATCAGCGGCTGCGATGCTGCAACACAGAAGGCAGAGTGACAAACCCGCTGCGATTGACGAGAGCCGGTGTCCGCCAAATTGTCGTTCGTTATGATTCATACGATTGACCTTTATGTTAATATTATCTTGTCAATCAATTTTCTTGCCGATGGCCTCACGGTTGCCTCTTTGCGTAATGAATTCGCCATTGAGGATTTTGCCGTCCACCTTGCCCTTGAATTCCATCGTGAACTGCCTGTCGTTGAAGCTCATTTCGATCTTGAAGCTAACGTTATTCCCATCGACCTTCAGGTCTTTAACGTCTACCTCATTGTCACGCATGGTGTACGTTCCAGTCATGTCCGGCTTGATCTTCAGCGTGCTGGTTCGCGTTCCTTGTGAGGATTCCCTCGTGAACTCCCATGTCCCGATGGCGGCCGAAGCTTGCTCGGCTTTCTTGCCGGTTATCTCGCTGGTGCCTCTGTCAGAGGTCATCTGGCCCTTGATGTTCTTGCCGTCAAGCGTGCCTTTGAAGTTCAGGGTGAAGGTCTGGTCGCCCCAGCCCATTTCGAGAGCGAATGTCACCTGGTTGCCGTCGAGTTTAAGGTCCTTCATGGGAATCTCGCCGCCGAAGAACTCGTACCTGCCGGTCATGTCACCATTGACCCGCATCATACCCGGCATCGTGCCGAATTCGGATACCGATGTCAGGTCCCACTTTCCGATTAGGGCCGCTCCGACGCGCGTGCCTTTGGCCGGCATCTCGCCCTGCTGGCTCTTGAATGCGCCGGTAAGATTGTTGTCCGCTATCGTGCCCTCGAAGTCCGATTCGTATGTGTTGTCTCCGAACGTACTCTTGCGGTTGAAGGTGAGCTTACCGTCCTTGAATTTTACGTTGGAGATAACCGTGTTGCCGCGCTCGCTTATCCACTTGCCCTCAAGCGTGCCGTCTGGTTTTTCGGAGACTGCCAATTGGCCGGTGATGTCCCTGTCGCCGATATTAAAGCTGATGTCCCACGTGCCGAGTGCCGGCGACTTCGGTTTGAACCTGGCCCCATTTACGTTGAATTCACCCTGATCACTCGACATTGCGCCTGTAATCTTGCCATCTTTGAGTGTTCCGGCGTAATCCATTGAAAACTCCTGGTCGCCGAACTGAATTGTACGAACAAACGTGAGCTTTCCATCCTGGAACTTGACATCCGACAGATTGTCTCTGGAGCCCCATTTTCCCGAAAGGCTGCCGTCGGCGTTTTTGGAAATGGTAAGCATTGCATAGCTCGGCCGACCGCCGAAGTCCATCGTCATCTCCCACTGGCCCGTGATGTCCTCGGCCGCCCGGACAAGCGACGTCTGCGCCAGCAGCATCAGGCTAATTAGAACTAAAGTCCTGCCGATTGTTTTGTGAAGTATCCGACTCATGATAAACCTCCTAAAATATGTGTTTCCCGGTTCGTTACCGCCCGACTACGCCATCGGGCGTATCCACCCATCACAATACCACCGGGCACGGTGGTAGGCAACTGTTTCCTCAAAAAAACCAAATGCCGTCTAAGTGCTAAGTCTGTTCCGCATTGCCTGGACTTTTTCTTTAAGCTGCGGCCATTTCGTCCAGATTTCTTTGTCACAGGATGGAAAATCATCGCAATGCGCGCAAGTCGGCAGATTCCTGTTGACGGCGCATTTCTTGGCATCGCGGTTAAAAGGTGTTCTGTCTGACTTGCAGCCATCACAATAAAGCTCTTCGGCCTTCATCTTCCACTCTTTCGCCACTTTAACTCTTAGCTTATCGTCGTTGTTTTGCGTAGCGATATAGACGTCACACTTTTCACACTCCAGGCAGCAGTAAGCAATCATTGAGAAATCATCGCTGTCCAGCACGGCCTGCCGGCGATTCGAACTGCACGGACAGCATGAAAGAGACGTCGAACCAAGGGCCATTGCAAGCCCGGCACAAGCGCACGTTTTGAGCATTTCTCTCCTGTTCTGATGTGTGGCCTCATGTTGGAACTGTGAACACTTCGCATCGTCCATATTCCTGCTCCTTTACGTATGTGATTGTAGCTTAGAGTAGCCTGACGGAAATATTAACATTGTCAATAATTGAAAACAATAGAGAATTAATCATTACATTTAAAGCCGTGACATTCAGGCTTTTCTATTTATTACTATTTTTCTTGTGCTTTTTTATCAGCTCATCGATTTTTTTGTCATATTCCGGATTATGAAGGTATCCATCATCGTAATACCACAATCCGGGAAGAAGCTCTCTGTCGCCGTACTCGAAATAATCATCTGGTTTTTTAAAATCTTCCGGGTAAATCTTTACTCCAAAATGGTCCATACCCCCATGCATCTCTATTCTCAGATAACCGTCATAATCTACGACGAAGCCACTTTTAAGGTCCTTAATTGCTTGGGGAATCTGTATTCCTTCAGGTACACTAAAGATACCCGATTCTATGCCTCCATCGGAATGGGGATGAAATCGGTCTTTTGGAATCTTGCTCAGTATTTCTCTACCGGCCTTCAACAACGCCTGGTGGTCTGTCTTGCACAATAGCATTATACGCCGTTGCTGTGCCCGATAAATAAACTCAGGAATAGTAGAAATAAAAGTATTCTGTTTGGAACATAAACAGCAGGAAACAATCAGACCAATGAATATTATTGGAATTATGATCCAAATTACTTTATATATTCTCCACATATTAATATCCTTTCTCAAAGCCGAAGCTAATCTCAAAGCATGCAAGAGTTTAATAGGAAAACGTCATTTTTTTGCAGGTCGGCCACGAGTCAGATACCGGAGTTATTGGCTAAGTAATATCTCCAGCTTCGCTACAAATTCTTCACTGCCTAACAACTTCACGCAACTGGTGCATTTTATAATAATTCGTGAACATCTCGATCTGATTACATGATAACCGGCTATGCTCTTAATGTCGATAAAAATAATAGATGTGTTCCTGTTTATTAGTATTATGAACTTTACAGTTGCTATATTGCCTGCAAAAACTGTTGACATACTTCTTGGATTGGATTTTAATCTTGGCAGGAAGGAAAAGTGCTGAAAGGGCATAGATTCCTGCCTTTGCGGGAATAGTGAAATTAGAGTAAAGGATATGCACAATGAAAAGATTGTGGATAAATGTCGTTCCGTACAGCAAGGATATCGCTATAGCTGCGCTCGAAAGCGGGGCTGAGGCGGTCGTTCTGCCGGATAGCGATAGTGGCAAAGTCCGGCAGTTCGGCAAAATCAAAACGATTGAAAAAGACGGCGACATCAAGCCCGGCGTGGACGTCGAGTTCATCGATATAAAAAGTAAAGAAGATGAAAATAAAGCCGCTGCGGTGCCGGCGGAAAAAATCGTTGTTCTTAAGATGCTCGACTGGACGATTATTCCGATAGAAAACCTGCTCGCCCGGCGCGGCCGGAATATCATGGTGCAGGTCGAAAACAGCGAGCAGGCGAAGCTGATGGTCGAGATACTTGAAAAAGGAGTGGATGGCGTTGTGCTTAATACAACCGATATAAACGAAATCAAAAAGACCGCCGAAATCATTCAGGGCATCAGCGAAAAAGTTTCGCTTGTAACGGCGACTATCACCACGGCCAGGCAACTGGGCATGGGCGACCGCGCCTGCCTCGATACCTGTACGCAGATGGCGCCGGGCGAAGGGATGCTCGTGGGCAACACGGCATCAGGTTTCTTTCTCGTACATTCCGAGAGCATTGATAATCCTTACGTAGCGTCCCGGCCGTTCCGAGTCAACGCCGGAGCGGTACATGCTTATACTCTGTCGCCGGGCGGCAAGACCAAATACCTTGCCGACCTGAAGGCCGGTGACGAGGTTATGGTGGTCGATTATCAGGGTAGGAGTCAAACGGCCTATCTGGGCCGGAACAAAATCGAGAAAAGGCCGATGATGCTTATCGAAGCCGAGGCCGAAGGCCAAAAGATCGGCCTGGTCCTTCAGAATGCCGAGACGATTCGGCTGGTCGGCCCGGACGGCAAGGCGGTTTCGGTCACGACGCTCAAGCCGGGCGACAAAGTCCTTGGTCATATCGAGAAGGCCGGCCCCTCGGGGGCAGGCAGGCACTTCGGTATGAAAGTCGATGAAACTCTGATCGAAAGGTAAGCTGCGATTATGTATGCGAAAAGATTCGCAATATTCTTTGTTTTGGCGATATTAATCTGTTGTCCGAACGGCCGGAAGGTCTTTGCCGGGGATTCCGCGACCACTCTGATCGAAGCTAAGTCTTACCCATTGGAAGGTCCGGCCGGGAACAACGAACCTCAGAGGCTTGATTTTCGCTATGCACCCCATCAATGGCAAACCAGTATATGTCTTGTCGATGATCCGCATAAGAGCATTGTCGGTTCGGACGGCGGTCTCTATTACGAATACGGCGGCGGTCGTTACTACGATTTTAAAACACGTATCCTCGCAAGCATCGATGACAAAGAGCCGGCCGGAGAAGTCCACCAGTCGCTGCTTAATCCGCGCACCCCCGTTGTTATTACCGAGCAGGATGCCGGGACGCTAAGTCTGCGGCAGCAAACCTGGGCCGGAACTGCCGAAGGCCGAAAGCGTGTAGATTACCTTTGGCTCAAGCTGAAAAACAATGGCTCACAGGAGGCAGCCGGTCGCATTGTGGTACAGGTCGATTCTCAAGACCAACTGGTTCTTAACGAAGACCGTACCCGCCTGGTTGAAAAAAACAATCCCGACAAGACGTTTTGCACCATCGATCCCGCATGTACATCGGTCGAATACGCCGCCGGTTCCGATAGTGGTATAGTCGCCAGGTTCCCGCTCGGAATGAACCGCAACTGGGTCGCCCCGAAGATGGCATGTGACCGCCGTTTCCATGACGTTCTGGTTGGTTGGGGCGGGCCGATTGTTCTGACTTACCCGGCAAAGCCCGGCAAGACGTATCGTGTCGCATTCGGCCTTATCGAGGGCTGGCATAAAAAGCCGGGCGTTCGTCCGCTCGAAATACGGATAGAATCACGTTTGGTACGTTCGGTCGATCTGGTCAAAAAATTTGGTCGAAACATGCCGGCGGTTTTCTGTTTTGACGCAACCGACCGCAACAATGACGGTTTGTTAGAGATGGGAATTTATTCGCCTTCGGGAGACGTCGAGGACAAAAACACCATATTGAGCGGTCTTTGGATTTTCGAGGCGGAGAACGCCCCGAGCGAAAAAGAAATTCTCGCCGGCGGTGTGGACAATCGTGCCCTGGCGGTCATGGATATCAAGAAGGTTTCTCAGCAGGACAACTCGCTCAAGCTGTATTTCAATGACGATAAGCTCGCCGCCGGAGGTGAATATGGCGTGCTTATGACGCTCTATCAAGGCGATCCGGCCTCGGCTGAACATTCGCAAATGCAAGCGGACGTTCTGTTACAGCAGGCGGTGGACTACTGGAATAAAGTTGACCTGCCCTACGACCGAATGAACGTGCCGGACAAGCAGATACAGGGCTTGCTCGATTCCTGCATCCGTAACATCTATCAGGCCAGGGAAATCAAGGACGGACGCCCTGCTTTCCAGGTAGGCCCTACCTGCTATCGCGGGACCTGGGCGGCGGATGGCGTTTTTATCCTTGAGGCGGTCACATATCTCGGCCGGGCCACAGAAGCCAGAGCCGGCTTAGAGCAGCAGGTTGACAAAGACCAGGGGCCCGGCGGCTTTGAATTCTCGAAGAAAAGCGGCTTGCGCCTCTGGATGATTCTACGGCACGCCCAGTTGACGGCAGATCGGGTTTGGCTCGAAAAGATGTGGCCTCGCGTCCAGCGAGAAGTAAACCATATCATCGAGTATCGCCGGATGACAATGGACAATCCCGGACAGGCCAACTACGGGCTGATGCCCATCGGCTTTGGCGATGGCGGTCTTGGCGGCAAACACCGCGAATATACAAACGTGTATTGGACACTGGCCGGCCTTAAATCGGCTATCGAGATAGCACAGAAGCTCGATAAGTCCGAGCTGCCCGGCTGGCAGGCGGAATACAAGGACTATTGGGCGGCGTTCGAGCGAGCGAGAAACCGCGATAAACTTTCAGACAGCCATGGAAACGTCTATGTGCCCGTAACAATGAAGGGTGAAGCCCCACAATTGCCCCAGCGAGGCGCCTGGGCCTTTCTACAATCGGTTTTTCCCGGGCGTATTTTCAGGCCGGACGATAAGCTTATGCTCGGCACGATGGCTATGCTCGATGCTAACCAGCATGAAGGATTGATTTATGGAACCGGCTGGCTGCCGGATGGGATATGGAACTACGCCGCCTCTTTTTACGGTCATGCGCATCTTTGGCTGGGGCACGGCGGAAAGGCCACATCGATTTTCTATGCTTTTGCAAATCACGCTTCGCCCCTGCTGTGCTGGAGAGAAGAGCAAAACCTGGTCGGCGAAAAGGAGAATTACTGCGGGGACATGCCTCACAACTGGGCCAGCGCAGAGTTTATCCGAATGGTTCGCCATACGCTGATTCTCGAGCGGGGTTCCGAATTGCACTTGCTGGAGGGCCTGCCTTCGGATTGGACCGCCCCGGATGCAACGATAAAAATGACCGAGGTTCCGACGTCTTTCGGCCCTGTGAGTTTTTCGCTGCACGTTGAGCCGGATGGGGAATCGGCGGTTCTCAAGATTGTGCCGCCGCAGCGTGAAAAACTCGATAAGATTGTAGTACACTTGGAGCATTTTAAGCGCCCGGTCAGGAAGGTCAGCCTGGGCGGCAGAAGATTGGACTCGCCGGCAAAGATTCAGACTAACAGGATCTGTACACTTAACGTGGAGTTTTAGATAATCGCTTGTTTTTTTCAGACTGCCAGCGACGAAGTGTTGATAGAAAGGTAGAGCTATGGTTTGGCCGAATGATTTGATTAGTATCGTTTTAGCCGCCCTTCTTGGCGCGGGAATCGGACTCGAACGAGAGCTTAGCGGCAAGGCGGCCGGACTTCGGACGAACCTCCTGATATGTCTTGGTGCATCGGTCTTTACGATAATATCCAGAGAAATGGCAATCGGTACCTCAAGTGAGATTACGAGGATCGCAGCTCAAATCGTTACCGGCGTCGGCTTCCTGGGTGCTGGTGCCATAATTCAGGACAGGCGCAGTGTGCACGGCTTAACAACCGCAGCGACAATCTGGCTGGTTGCAAGTATCGGAATGGCCTGCGGCGGTCAATTTTACGAACTGGCGATTGTCGCATCACTGATTGCAATTCTTGCCCTTATCGGCCTCGGAAAATTGAGCAAACCTCTCGGCCGCTATGTAAAAAAGAACAAATCCCAAAGCCCTCACGACGAGTTGGATTAAATAAAAACAAAGCCGTGCGCATCCGAATTCCGGATTTTAGTGGAGATATTAACATTGCCCCCCGGATTGTAACAGGCGAATTTGTGCTTGGCGCTTTTGGAGGATGCCGATAGAATCTGTGCATGTTCTGGTGTCGAAACTTAACTTTTATGACTTCGACTGGAAACAACTATTAAAGAGAAAAATATAGCCGAGTATTTTGGAGGTAATGAAGATGCAATTCCTGGAAAGAAAAGATGCCTACTCATGTCCTAAGCATGGCAATTCTCAAAGTGCCAATGGGAAATATCGCTGGGTAAAGTGGATTTTTCCGCTCGCGGGACTGGTTTCGCTGATATGGTTTCTGATTCGCGTTATCCCCAAGCCTTCGCGGGCACTCTATCCTTGTCAGAAGGTCGCTTTTCCACTGGCCTCTGGCTTTGTCGCCTGGTTACTGGGTTTTGGAGCTTCTGTGTTGGCTTTTAAGAAGGCCAAGCTAAACTTCGCTCGCCGGCGGTATATCGTGGGCGTGGCGTGCGCAGTGTTGAGCATCACGGCGGTGTGGATCGCGATGACCGTAACGGCCGAAAAGTCAGTTCTTGCCGAGCCACAGCCCGTGAATGAGCCGATGGGAGTTGCTAAAGGCATTAATCCCGGCCGTGTCGTCTGGGTGCACGATCCGGATGCGACGGACTGGAAAGGCCCCGGAGATGGACATCCCTGGCAGGCGGAACATACAGACCCACAGCACGTGCAAAAGATGATGTCCCAATCCGTCCGCGCACTGACCGGGGCGGCAACTGACACCGAGGCATGGGACAAGCTGTTCAGGTACTTCAATAAAGCACACGGCAAGGGAGACGTTGGCTACAAGCCCGGCGAGAAAATTGCCGTCAAGGTCAATTTCGTCGGCTTCATCTTCACGCACGGCGGTGTCAATGCAGAAACCTACAAGCTGGAAAGCACGATGGACTATATGAATACCTCACCGCAGATGCTCGTTGCCCTGGTGCGGCAGCTCGTGGACACAGTCGGCGTTAAGCCGGCGGACATCTCCATTTGCGATAGTCTTGCGTATTTTGCCAACGAATACTACGACATAATCCACACAGAATTTCCGGATGTTCGGTGCATGGATCGGGGCGGCAAGTTCGGCCGGATAAAGATGAAGGAGTCTTCGGTTCCGCTGTATTGGAGCTGCAATCCGGAAGGAGTCAAGCAGGACTACGTTCCCGCTTCCTATGCCGAGGCCGAATACCTGATAAACTTCGCCAATCTCAAGGCCCATACCGGCGCGGGCGTGACGCTAACCGCAAAAAATCATTACGGCTCCCTGATTCGCTGGCCGGCCGAGAAAGGCTACTTCGACCTGCATAAGGGCGGGTTTGCCAAGCAGACCGGCATATACCGGAACCTGGTGGACCTGATAGGCCATTCGCAACTGGGCGGCAAAACCGTGCTGTATCTGATTGACGGCTTGTACTGCGGAGTCCACCCGGTGGATATGGACAAAGGGCCGAGACGATGGACGTCTCCGCCTTTCAACGGCGACTGGACGTCGAGCCTCTTTGCGTCACAGGACCCGGTTGCAATTGATTCGGTCGGCTTCGATTTTCTCTACGCCGAATACGAGGACAGCCCGAGAAAGGTCGGAGTAGATGATTTTCTGCACGAGGCGGCCCTGGCTGACAACCCCCCTTCCGGGACGTTTTACGATCCCGACCATGCAGGCAACGTCAAGAGATTGGCCAGCCTCGGCGTGCACGAGCATTGGAACAATACGAAAGAGAAAAAATATTCCCGCAATTTAGGGACGGGCAAGGGCATCGAGCTGGTGGCAGTGACACCTGCGAGCGGTGAAAAGCAAGGCATCATCGCGCCGGGAGCGAAAGTCGAAAAGCTCGCCGACGGTTTTAAGTTCACCGAAGGCCCCGCTGTTGACGCCGAAGGAAATGTCTTCTTTACCGATCAGCCCAACGATAGAATCTGCAAATGGTCCGTGGATGGCAAGCTGTCGGTTTTCCTTCAACCCTGCGGCCGGTCCAACGGCTTGTTCTTCGACGAATCGGGCTACTTATATGCCTGTGCCGATCAGGACAACGAGCTGTGGTTCATCGATAAACAAGGTCATCATTCCAGACTTGTCAAGAATTACAAGGACAGGAAACTCAATGGTCCTAACGATCTGTGGCTTGATCCGAAAAACGGTATCTACTTTACCGACCCGTTATACAAAAGGGACTACTGGACCCGTGACCCGGCGATGCAGCAGGACGGCCAGCATGTTTATTACCTGAGCCCGGATCGCAAGACGTTCATCCGTGTCACCGAAGATCTCGTGCAACCCAACGGCATCATCGGCACGCCCGACGGCAAATTGCTTTATATCGCTGATATCGGCGACCGAAAGACGTATGTCTATAACATCAAGGCTGACGGAACGCTGTCGGGGAAAAAGCTGTTCTGCCCGATGGGCTCAGACGGTATGACTATCGACAACGAGGGCAACATTTACCTGACAGGCCGGGGCGTTACGGTCTTCAATCCGGCCGGCGAGAAGATCGAGCAGATCCCAATTGACGCCGGCTGGACGGCAAATGTAACCTTCGGCGGCGCCGACAGGCATACACTCTTTATCACGGCACAAACCTCGATTTATGGGCTGAGGATGCGGGTAAAAGGAGTCAGATAAATAGCGCGAAAGTCCATCAGAGATTGTAGGTACTGAGGCTGGGAATTCCACAATTCCATCCTTTTTCTTGAGAAGCGCTTATCAAGCGATCCTTTACAAGAAAACAAATCTTTAAAAAGCACAGAAAAACTGTAACATTTTAACGGAACCGGCGTCTAAACTTTAAGTTATGAATCCCGGAACTGCAACTTATACAAAGAACCAGGATTTACGGACAGTAGTTGCTGTAGCTAGGATTTATTATGCGGAGAAATAAAAGATTTGTTGCAGCCTTGCTGCCGACTTTCGTAATCACATTGTCGCTTTGTTCGGCGGTAATCGCGGGTAGTGAGCCCAACGCCGTCAATCTCGTCAGGGCTGTTCGTGAAAGCGAGAATTGGCTGCATCAAGTCGACAGCCTCCAGCTTCGTATCAAAGGCAAATGGACACGATCGCCCGAAAGTATCACCGCAAGATATGCTGAATTGAAAAAGCAGTCTCCCGATCAGGAGCCGGATCCGAATCGTAGTTGGGATTTAAAGCCGAGCATTTCTGATATGCTTGAATATGCCATTGATTTTAAAGGAAAGCGCTTGCGATACATCAAGGACACGCCAGGTAGAAGTTATTTTTTGGGTATATGGGATGGAAAACAGGCTATGGGATATTCCAGTAGATTACAACAATATTATCTGGAGTCCGGCAAAGAAATGTTCGAGAAATTTTTCGGCTCTTTAAGCTGGCCGAGGGCACAACCACATTCGTTCTGGTGGGAGCCTCAGAACGTTGAAGAAAAGATTGACTTATTCGGCCGCGCTGAAGATTTCAAGATAATCGGACGTCATGAATATCGCGGAGTAGATTGTCACGTTCTGGAATGCAAGTCGCGCATTGACCCTCCGTTAATGTATCGTTGGTATGTTGGTGTTAAAGATCATCTGCTTTACGGAAGGCAGGATTGGATAAATCCGGAATTCGTTTTTGAATACTGGACAGGCGATTATAAGCAGGTTGTTCCAGGCTGCTGGATTCCCATAACTCAGGGATACAATTTCCCCGAATATGATGCTATCAATAAGAAATATTACATTTCCTGCCGTCGGGATATGAGGATTATTAATGTACGAATCAATGACAAGTTACCCGACGAATTATTTGAGATGAAGTTCGAGGAAGGGCTTACTGTGATTGACAGGCGTTCCGGCAAGTCAGTCATCTACAATTATATAGCCACACTTCCATCCCTGATAGGCAAGCCTCTGCCGGACTTCGAAAAAATAAAAATTGATTTTAATCCCGAGCAGGCAAAAGGCAGGATGCTGTTGGTATGCTTCTGGGATATGAACCAGCGACCATCACGAAATTGTATGATAAGTATCAGCAAAAAGGTACAAGAGCTGAGGGAAAAAGAGGTTGTAGTAGTTGCTGTCCATGCTTCAAACATCGAACAGGAAAAGCTCGATGATTGGATCAGAGAAAATGACATTGACTTGACGGTTGGAATAATAACAGGTGAAGAGAAGAAAGCACGTTTCAACTGGGGCGTCAAATCTCTGCCGTGGCTGATTCTAACCGATAATCAGCATACTGTCACTGCTGAAGGATTTGGAATCGACGAGCTGGATGAAAAAATCAAGGAGGTTCAAAATGCGGAACGATAAACGAAAAATCTTGATGATTGTGCTTGCCTGTGCAGGATTTGTATCTGCTTCTGAGGGCGAGCAACAGGCAAAAACCTATGTTCGCGGTTGTATCAAAACATCGGAAGGCTTACCTGTAAAAAGCATCGAAGTCAAATGCTTTTACATCGATCCAAAATATAGTTATGAGTTTGTATGGGAGGAGGATTCTCAGCTATCTAATGATCAAGGCCAATACTCATTCCATGTATTAAGTAATAGAGAATATCGTATAATAGCTGGCGGCAAGAAATCAACTATAGCACAATCTAAAAGGTTTATGGCACCATCGAATAAAGAGATACTCCTTGAAGACCTTATTGTTGTGCCTGCTACAGCGAGTTTGAAAGGGAAAATACTTAATCGTGATGGGAGCCCGGCATCAGGGCTGCTTTATTCATGTCAATCGGAGAACTTCCGACTTTTTAGGCCATTCGACTATCCAAAAACAGATCCAAATGGTAGTTTCAATATACCTTCGATCCTGAGTAATGAGCCGGTTGATTTTTGGGTCATTCCATCGCCGAACAATGTACAGATTTGGACGGGAATCATGCCCGATGGTAAGGATTTATCGCTGCGTTTAAATCCTGAGAAATTCCTTGGATTACCTCCGGATTGGCAGAAATACTTTTACATTGAAGGTTTGGATAGAGGTATAAGGCACACCAAAGTACAAGAGAGAATTAACTTCACTATCGCCGATCTACAGGGCAATAGGGTCTCTTTGGATTCGGATTCTTTCAAAGAAAAAGTAATCATCGTGAATATTTTCGGCACGTGGTGCGGCTCGTGCAACGAGGAGATTCCCCACCTGGTTCGCTTCAAGAAGAAGTATGAAAACCGGGGCTTGGAGATAATAGGCATTGCATTCGAGAGGGACCCGGAAGAGATTGCCAGGGCAAAAGTTCGCGGGCTTATAGAGAAGCGAAATATCAACTACCTCATCCTGTTTGGCGGACAGGAGAAAAGAGTAAATGTGTTATCAACAATTAAAGGTCTCGATCGCTTTTCCGGCTATCCAACCACCATTTTCATCGGAAGGGATGGAAAAGTAAAAGATGTGAAAGTCAACTTCGTAGCAGAAACTCCTGAGATAACCGACTGGCAGGTTAAGCAATTCGAGAAAATCATAGCCAAACTCCTAAATGAGCCGGCAGATTATTGATAGACATTCAATTAAGGGAAGAGATGTTCTAATAAGTGGCTTTGATCGCATTGTTGGATTGCAATAGATAGCAAAATCCAGTCCACTCGGAAATAGCGAACAATATTTATTTAGGGAGAATATCATGAAAAAGATATGCTTTTTAATATTATGGCTGTGTGTAACTTTTGCTGCTTTCGGTCAGCAGAATAAATCACAGGCTGTTGCCGGCAAGGTAGTTAATATCGATGGGCAGCAGATCTCAAAGGCCAAAGTCGTGTTATATTATGTTCATACTCGATGGGGTATGGGCAATGGTATCGCGGAAGAGACCGAATCAGGGCCGGATGGCTCGTTTACTTTCAAAGAACCTCTGAAATACAGCGATGCTAAACAGTACCCATACGGTAGCGATTCCTATATTCTCTTGGCCTCCCATCCAGACTACGCCTTTGGCTGGAAAAAGATTGACCGGGATCAGGAACAGGCCGGGTATGAAATCATATTGACCGAACCCAAATCCCAGACAATTACCGTCACCGATCACGATGGCAAGCCTTTGGCCGGCGCCCGCGTCTGGCCGTATAGTGTCGGTAATCGTGCCGATTCGGAGCCGCTTTTCCGTGATTACCTTTCTTTGCCTACCTATGTCGAAATTGTAGGCGGTACGACGGGCACAGATAGCAAGGCGACTATAAATAACCTGCCTAAAACACGATGCAGTTTTTATGCCGAACTGAAAGGTTATGCAACCGGGTTATCTTTTAGCGGAGACAGGCCGATCCGCCTGAGCAAAGGGGCCACCGTCTCCGGAACAATTTTGGATGAAGACGGCAAGCCTGTTGAAGGTGCGTTAGTCAAGTTCCATACCGAATGGATGTGGAATTTCATTTTAACCAGAACCGATTCTCAGGGCAA
>CAZHBL010000042.1:0-6215 GCA_964530105.1 uncultured Pirellulales bacterium
TTTGTTCTCTTTGTAGCTATTAATCTGCATTTCGGTCTCCAATCTATCAATTGAATAAAACAGTAACAAAGATCAACGATTCGGCAATGAAACATATACGTTTTAAGCATTTTATATACGATTTTATTGTATGAAGGTTCAAAACGTCAAAGATATTTTCATGCCGTACCTTATAAACAAATAATATTCTGACTATAATATATTGGTTGATAAAGCTATCTAAGCAGTATATAATGGCTACATTTATAAAAGCGAATATTTATCATAATTTTGAGGATTATAACTATGAAGCTATTATGGATTTTCAGAGCTATCTTTCTTGTTGTTGTTGTGGCAGTTGTGTTCGTTAATATCAGTTCTTCTGTAATGGACAAAGATGAACTGGGCGAATCCTCGACGGATACGTACAATGCGAATTTACACGCGGTTATTTTTAGTAGTATCGGGATGGTGGTGTTTGTCCTTCTGCTGGATGTTCTGACGCCGAAGAAAAAGTTCAGTGCTCTGGCAGGTGTGTTTTTCGGTTTGTTGGTTGGCTTGCTTATTCTTTGGGTATTGGCCCCTGTGATCGATATGATGATCACTACTTTCAGCGTTAACGTTACCTTGCCGGGGATTACGGCGATCAAATGGATTCTTGGGATATCTATATGTTATCTTACTATCAGTATTGTCATGCGGACCAAGGATGATGTGCGCTTCGTTATACCTTACGTGGAATTTGCCAAGCAGACCAAGGGCGCCAGGCCGCTGGTTATCGATACTTCGGCTATCATCGATGGTCGGATCGTGGACTTATGTCAGAGCAAATTGTTCGACGCTCCGCTGATTGTTCCTCGTTTTGTGCTCAATGAGCTGCAGCTTATATCCGATTCGGCCGACAAACTCAAACGCAATCGCGGAAGGCGGGGGCTCGATATACTCAACAAGATGCAGATGGATCCGGTTATCGACGTTGAAATCGATGACTCCGTGATTGCTGAGGTCGAGGAAGTCAAGGGCGTTGACCAGAAATTGCTGATGTTTTCCAAGGCCTGTAACGGACGGCTGGCGACTACGGATTATAACCTTAGCAAGGTCGCGCGGGTACGTGAGGTTGACGTGGTGAATATAAACGATTTGGCCAATTCGCTCAAGGTCGTAGCATTACCCGGTGAGACGATGCAAATTAAAATCATAAAGCCGGGTGAAGAATCGGAGCAGGGTATCGGTTATCTGGATGACGGGACAATGGTTGTTGTTGAAGGCGCCCGCAATAAGATCGGGCGGGAGCTGGTTATTAGCGTCACCAGCTCACTCCAGACCTCCGCCGGAAAGATGATTTTCGGCAAGTTCGAGGGATTCGGACAAGAGACCAAGGGAACAGTACAAGAGACAAACGGGGGCAATCGGCGAAGACCGTATAGAAAGTCGGGCAGATCGAATACGTCGGGGGACAACAGGGACAGGAAGTAAAACACGAAAATGCCGTGTTACATTAATATCGGAAATCGAGCAGGGAATAACGGGTTGTGATCGAGATGGAATGTATTGTTCGTGTGTAATGATTTAACTTACCGTATGTAACAGGCTGTTTCGGAATCAAGAGTCCCTTGTTTACTGTTCATAATGTGTTCTTGCACATGCTATTTGGACTTCAAAAGGCATTTCAGGAATATCACAAGGCCAAGCAGGTAACCGGCGGCGAACAAGGGCCGGTAGAAATAGGATGCAAAATTCTGCTCGGTCATATGCAGACCGGCAATGCAAAAAGATAAGACCACGATAAGGCCGGACGCGGAGAAGGCAAGCCAGTCCGGCAGCGTCGCTCTGACCGGTCGGCCGCAAGAGCAGCGGTAGAGTATTGCCACTGCGAACCCAATCAATGTTATTGAGATAAGAACGGGGTATAGAACCGGCGATGCCCACGAAACCGGTATGAGAAACAGGATGTCCCAGTCCATTATGGAGGCGGGCCAGTCGATGAGGACCTTTAGCCAGACGTAGTAAAAAATGTCCCAGACGGCGAAAATAATCATAAAATAAGCAAACCGTTGCTGACGATTGTGTCCGGACAGCCAGGCGCCGGTAAAAATCAAGACGATTGTGGCCGCTTCTCTGCCTATCTCGGTCAGCAGGAATTTTTTGAATAACGGGCCGGTGCTGAATACGGTCATGGGGAATGTAAACCCATTGGGATGGAAGATTTGCCTGAGGTAAACAACGACGGCTGCTTCAATGTATCCAAAAGCGATGCTAAAAACGACAACGATTAAGAATATTTTGAACGTTGTTTTCAGTGTTTCGGAAAACGTATCCGGGACTTTCTCAGGTACGCTCATGGTGTCATATTCTCTGTAATTCTTCGAGTATCGCCGGAATGATTTCGTTTTCCGGGACGATGGAAACTCTTCGCCCGTTGCGATAGATATATGCTTTATTTTTTGCGGCGCAGATTGCCAGATTAGCATCGGCCGCTTCGCCCGGGCCGTTAACGACACAACCCATCACGGCAATACGAAGCGGTTTATTGATTTTATGTATGGCTTTCTCCACCCGGCGAGCCAATTTGACCACATCTATTTCGGTCCGGGCGCAGGTCGGGCACACAATCAATTCCGGGCCCGAACGTTCGTAAAGGCCGAGTGCTGTCAAAATCTGCTTTGCAATTTCGGCTTCTTCGACGGGATTGCCGGCAGCGCTTACCCTGATGGTGTCACCGATGCCCTCGGCCAGCAGTGTGCCCAGGGCGATGGCCGACGGCATCCGTGCATCTTCCGGAAGGCCGGCGTGGGTCAGGCCGAGGTGGATGGGATAGTCGAAAGTTTCTGATATGGCGCGGTTGATTTCGATGGTTCGTGTTACATCGCTGCTTTTCGCGCTGAGGACCAATGAATCAAAATTACGACCTTCGAAGAGCCGGACGTAGCTTTTCATCTCACTGAGCATCAGGGCAGTCCGCTTTTCGGCGGGGACAGGTTCCTTCCGGAGGTCCCTGATACTTGCTTCGTTGACTCCGACGCGGATTGCGGTCTTGTGCATTTTGGCCGCGTCGATGATTCGAAGGATGTCCTTGCGTTTTTTTATGTTGCCCGGATTGAGCCTTATTTTGGCGGCGCCGGCTTCAATCGCCTCGACAGCCCTGTCGGCACTGAAATGCACGTCGGCGATAAGAGGTACATCTACTTTCTGCACGATTTGTGCGAAAGCAGCCGTGTCGGCTCGTCTGGGTACGGCCAGACGTACCAGCCGGCAGCCCGCATGGGCAAGCTGTTCGATCTGCTTTACACAGCGATCCACGTCCACCGTCGGCACCTTTGTCATCGACTGGATAACAACAGGGACACGAGAGCCGATTTTAACCGTGCCGACCTTGACAGTTTTTGTTTTCCTTCTCTTAATCACGCCAAAATTGTAGCTTGTTTTGTGCTTTCGGGCAAACTAAAATACTCTCAAGCCAGAGGATGGACAATTTATTTTCGGCCGCCTGGCCTCTCGACCATTCGTAGATTGGCGTTTGATGTATCGTGGAAAGGAAGGTCAAGACAAGTGGATAATGATAATAAGAAAACTGGTATGATTTGGAAGGCGAGGGAATTTCCGCAGGTTTTATTTGCTGCCATCGTTTTGTTGCTCGGAACAATCAACACAGGCTTTGCCGGTACTTCCCATGTGTGGGAAAAAGTGGAGATTACCCTTCATGCTGAGAAATATTATGATAATCCGTACACGGAAGTGGAAGTCTGGGTCGATCTGGAAGGGCCGGGATTCGATAAACGATGTTACGGTTTCTGGGATGGTGACAATGTTTTTCGGCTGCGTGTTCTTGCGATTGCCCCGGGTTTGTGGAAATGGAGCAGCGCTTCCAATCAAAGCGATCCGGGCCTTAACGGAAAGAGCGGCGAATTTACTGCTGTAGCCTTCTCCGAAGCCGAGAAAGAGGCAAATCCCTGCCGGCGCGGTATGATCAAAGCATCTGCAAACGGTCATGCGTTTGAGTATTCCGACGGGACGCCGTATTTCCTTTTGGGTGATACATGGTGGTCGGTGCCGACTTTTCGCTACAGGTGGTATGACGATGACAAGCAGCGCCCGATTGGCCCGAATGCCGGCTTCAAGGATTATGTGCGGTTTCGGCGAAAGCAGCATTTCAATTGCATTGCCATGATTGCGGCATTTCCGAACTGGTCCAATGACGACAAGCCGGCTAACCTGACGATGCCCGACGGGACGGTGCTGCGTTCGGCGTGGAAGCAGATCGGGACCGAAAGTGCCAAGGATATGCAAGATGAAGATGGTAATCGCGCGTTTCTTTTTCCGGGCAAAATCCCCGGCTATGAGAAATACTTTCCCGACGTCGACCGGATCAATCCGAAATACTTCCGGAATATGGACAGGAAAATCGATTATCTCAATAGCCAGGGCTTTGTTCCGTTTATTGAGGTATCCCGGCGTGACATTGGGCAGGGCTGGAAGAAATATTACGAATGGCCCCAGTCATATATGCGTTATATACAGTACATCTGGAGCCGGTATCAGGCCAATATCTGCCTGTTTAGTCCGATTCATCTTGACTGGACCGGCTCGACTATACCGGCGGAAGAATGGAACCTGGCGGCCAATCGGGTAATTGAGAAATATGGACATCCGCCCTTCGGGACGTTAGCTGGGACGAACTCGAATCCTTCGACGCTGCGAAACTTCGGCCACACTGATAAGGCCAAATGGCTTACGTTTCATCAGATAGGCAACAGGCGTACTCACGACCTGTATCCGTTCCTGACCGAGATATTCAATTCCATGCCGCCGGTGCCCGGAATCAACGGAGAACCTTATTACGCCGGGATGGAGGGGGCGGACGGTGACACGGAGACATCTGCTTTGTATTGCCGCTCGGCAATGTACGGCAGCGTTTTATCCGGCGGATTGGGAGGGCACATCTACGGCGCCGGTGGATGGGACGGCGGAATGTGGGGCGGGAACGTAGAAGATGCCGCGGAGAACCATATCTGGGATGTCATCAAATGGCGCTCTGCGGACCAAATGCGGCACCTGAGAACCTTCATCCTATCGGAGGGCGGCAGATACCGGGATCTCGTTCCCAGTGAAAATCTAATAAGGCCGAACAGATCGGGCGAAGCCAAGTCGTGCATCGGATGGTCTTATTGCGCACATACTGAAGAGAAGGATTTGTTTGTTCTGTACTTCGAGAGAGACTGTCCTAAAGCAAATATATCAGGCGCAGTATTAAGAGGTAAATACAAAGCCGTCTGGTTCAACCCGCGGACCGGTGATTGGGAAGACGTGAATGTTTTAAACGCCAGTTCTTCTGGTGTAATTGACCTGCCGAATTTCCCCGACAACTCATTCAGGTCCCGCACGGATTGGGCGATGAAGCTTACATTGACAGATGCACAATGAGCTTAAGCATTGGTAATACCTGTTGCAGGTCGGTGACTATTTTTTCACCCACGTCAGCTTTGCAATGTGTATACCGTCTAAAGCGCCTTGATTCAGGGCGGCAATGTAGTAGCTATCTTTGTAATAAATGATTTCCGGCGCCGCCACGGGTAATGTGCAGACGAAATATCTTTCGTCCTGGTTGATACCGAACATCGTCGGGTCATTTGAATAATAGATGCTGGTCTGGGGGGCGCCTCTTTTTCGGATATCGCCTTTGAATGGGCCATATGTTTGCGTTTTAAAAAGGTAGAAATTTCCATCGTCAAGTTTTACAACATGGGGACACTCAGATGAGTACGCGTTGGTGCCGGCCCGGCCGCCATAAGCAACAACGCTTGACGGACTCCAGTTTTTGAAGTCTTCGGTGGTTCGGACATAGACCATTCCCTGCCGGTTCGGATAGGCTGTGTAGTAAGCAAACCATTTGCCTGCGTGCGGCAGGAGCATCACATCACGAGTATTATTGTCGGGGCCCTCGGTGAACATGTCTGTCTTGCCGTCGGCTTGAATGACGCGGGTGAAGTTCTTGCCGTCTTTGCTTGTTGCGTGACAAATGTTCACCCAGTCGCCGTAGAACAAATGGTATGTGTCGCTGGCTTTTACCACATGCGGCGCCTGGAGCCCGCCGGGTGTTTCGCCAAGAGCGGGGTCGGCCTCCGTGGCGATGCCCATTGGCTTCCAATCGGTATCTGTGAGGTTTTGCCCCTCCCAGCGGTAAAAGAACCGGGTCTTGCCGTTTTTGCCGCCGGAGGTTGTGCTGCGAATGCAGGACC
>CAZHBL010000042.1:6225-17725 GCA_964530105.1 uncultured Pirellulales bacterium
GACCATAGCTGCCACGTTCCATCCGCCGCCTGCCAGACGGCAAAATCGACCGGCTCCTGCCTTTCGGTGGCGTATTTATGGTCCATCGGATTGCCTGCAACCTGCCACCACTCGCCTTCAATTTGCGGCGCCAGAACCGAATCGGATGCGTTTGCCGTGTGCGTTATTAAGCTCAGGGCAATAATAAATATGAGTATTTTCAATATATTTTTAATAAACACATTTTCTTCTATTGCAGGTTTATCGAGCCGCTGCTGGTCTGCATGTGCAGCTTTCCGTTTCCTTCGCCTATTGTTCCTTGGAGTTTCTTCTTGCTGATTTGGCCGTTTATCGTTATTGGCCGGTTGGTTCGTATTGAGCCATAGCTGGTTGAAAGATCGACCTGACCGGTAAAATCTTGCGGTGCGGCGAAGTCGATACTCCCGTATGAAGTGACTAAGTCTGCAACGATTTCGTTCGGCGTCGAATCCGAACAGGAAATATCGAGGTTGCCGCTGCCGGATTTGGCAGTAATTTCGTTTGTTGTAATCTGCCGGCAGGTGATACGCCCGTACGAGGTGGATAGATTGGTCGTGTCCGCGGAGGATTCTGTCACGCTGATGCTGCCGCTGCCGGAGTGCAATTTGATTGACTTGCCTTTAAGCTCGTCGGATACGATTGAACCATAGGATGTGTGTGCATCACAATCACCGAAAGAGGCATTTGAGAGCTTGATTGTGCCGCTGCTGGTTTTGAGTTTGACATCTCCTTCCGACATGTCCGTGCAGGTTATAGAGCCATAGGAAGTCGTTAATTGGGCGGAGCCTTTAATAATCTCAGCGGTAATCGAGCCGCTGTTGGATTTAACTGTAATGTTGTCACCCGTGATGTTCCTGCAGTTGACAGAGCCGTAAGATGTATCCAGATTGACCGAACCATCGATATTTTTCGCTTCAATTGAGCCGCTGGAAGTTTTGCCGCTTGTTTGACCTTCGATATTGGCAAGCTCAATCGCACCGTACGAGCTGGTACATTCGATACTCGTCTGTTTCGGGACGGTTATATCATAGCTGATGCTAATTGAACATCTGTTCTTTCTCGGCGGTTTGTCAGCTTTTACCGTTAGTGTATCGCCGATTGTTTCAAGCTCTATCTTTACCTGTTCGGCTAATAGCTGTGCTTCTTCTTTAGTTGGAACTCTGCCGCATATCCTTGCAATGACGCTGCACTCAGTGACATCGCCGCCGGTAATTGTGATAGAGCCGGAGCTGGTTTCGACATATAGTTTTGAGCCGGGACTAAGGAGTGCTTGCCGTTGAACTGTTATCTCGTGTTTGGCCTGCCCCCAGTCACCTATTTGAATATCGCAGCCGGAAATAATTACAAGCAGGCACAGGCAGCAGCTTGTAACCTTGAACAATCTATGACGCTTATTCATTTTAGTTCCTCTGGTGTTTTCTCTTTTTATCTTATTCTAATCGAGCCGTTGTAGGTTTCAAGGTGAAGCTGGCCCTCGCCGGCTCCGATTGTGCCTTTTAGCTCGCTCTTGCTTATTTTTCCGCTTACTGTTATCGGCAAATCGGTATTGATTGAGCCGTTGTGGGTAGATACATCAATTTTAGCGGACAAGCTCGGTGGAGTTTTTAACTCTATGCCTCCATTGTGAGTGATCATTGATATGTCACAAACCGATGGAGCGGTGCTTGTGTAAAATGCCTTGATGCTGCCGTTATGAGAGTTTAATTTAGTACTGCCTGAGATTTCATTGCACGTAACGGAGCCGTTATGTGTCTCGAATGTGGTAGTGCCGGAAATTCTTTCACAGGTAACTTTCCCGTTGTTCGTAGAGGCATCGAGCCGGCCGGTGATATCGGAAATTTCGACGGCTCCGTTGTGTGTAACAAGATCGAGGTCTGTCTGGTTCGGCACTTTGACGTCGAGACTGACGCTCACGGATTTGTTGATCAGGTTAGTCGGCTTATCGATCTTAACGGTAAGCTGATTGCCGGAGGGTACGAGTGTGACATTGACGTTATCTGAGAGTTCCCGGGCCTCTTCATCGGTGGCCGCTCGAGTTACGATAGTAGCTGTCATATTACATTCGGCAACATCAGCACCATTGATTGTGATTGAGCCGTTGTGGGTTTGGGCTTCGAATGCCGAGCCGGACGACAGAGGTGCTGAGAGCTGCATTGTTCGTTCGTATTTTGCCTGCATAGAACAACTGCCGATGTTAATACAGCAGCCTGCTGAAAGTATGAC
The DNA here is from genome assembly GCA_964530105.1 of uncultured Pirellulales bacterium. GTDB lineage: Bacteria > Planctomycetota > Phycisphaerae > Sedimentisphaerales > Anaerobacaceae > JAFGPJ01. The sequence goes on from CAZHBL010000042.1 coordinate 8,467, forward strand.
CAGGCAAATCAAACAGCCCAATGATATCTTCGCTAAGTGATTTTTTTTCATTTTTACTCCTTTCAACCTGAATCTCTTTTATTCGATTAGCTCACTTTTACAACATTATTGCCGTTATTTAAGACTTTGCCAATACAATAATTAGCACAGACTAAGGCTTCTTCGAGTCTTTTCTTTCTACCTTTGGTGGATTAGTCGTTGGTTATATGCAATTTGTTTCAGGAAATCTGTCTTTTTTTTCTGGTTTTTGGCACTTTTTTCGGGTTTACGATTCGTATGCTGAAACCAATCACTGATTATTGACGATTTTAACCAGGGAAAACAGCATTTTTTACTCAATTCACACATGTTTTTTGTCGTAAATCCTTAATATTGTTAATTCTGGGAAAATTTGCCTGCTTAGACTTGACATGAAAGTGGCTAATTTAGTAAAAATAGGATGTTAAAACCTGTGGATATATGAAATTCTCAGCAATATTGCAGAATTTCCATTTATGTTTTGAAACGAACGCAAAATAAGACCATGTAGTTGTATGCTACGGAGTAGAAATTCTTACATCAATAATCTGTGGTTTACTGTTGAATGAAGAAGGTAGTATCAAACGGCATAAAATTGTCATGGACAAACGTACTGAAGGAAAATGCAAAAGTAAGAATATTTATCGGTCTTTTTTAATTTTATCAATCTTTTATAAAGGAGGTTTATTATGTGTAGAAAATTAGTGTTAATGGTTTCTCTTGCCTTTGTTCTGAACTTGATCGGCAATGCCTCGGCTCAGTTGCCGGCCGGATGGCAGAGCCAGGACATCGGCACAACCGGAGGTAGTGCCAGCGAGAGTAACGGCACGTGGACGGTTATTGGCGATGGGGCCGATATCTGGGGCACCTCGGATGCCTTCCATTATGCCTATGTGCCATTAATCGGTGACGGCGAGATAATCGCTCACGTTGTCGACAATGGCACAGGCTCGAATACCTGGGCCAAGGGAGGCGTGATGATTCGGGAGACGCTGGACGCCAATTCAAAACACATTATGGCAATAATAACCGATAGCGATGGCGGGGGCATTGCTTTCCAGGGGCGTCATCAAAGTACCGGTGCCTCTTCCAGCAGTTTCCATGGTGATATTACAGCGTCGCCTCCTCATTGGGTAAGGCTGGTCCGCGAAGGCGATATGTTTACAGGTTATCATAGCGATGATGGTGTTGATTGGGAGCAATTCACGGACACATCGCCGGACGAAACCGGTGGTACCATGACGAATCCGATTAGAATATCGATGGCTGAACAGGTTTATATCGGTCTGTGCGTAACCTCTCACGTAGCGGGTGAATTACGTACATACACATTCGACAATGTTAATATTAAGCTTCCCGTTATCGCCACATCACCGGATCCTGCTGATGGTGCAATATATCCGGAAACATGGGTCAGTATGAGCTGGATGGCAGGACAAACGGCTGTTTCACATGATGTGTATTTAGGCGAAAATGGCGCAGATGTGGAAGCCGGCACAGGCGACACATTCCGGGGCAACATCCCTGATTCGTATTTTATTGTTGGTTTTCCCGGAAATCCTTATCCGGATGGCCTTGTTAATGGCACGACCTACTATTGGAGGGTTGATGAGCTTGAAGCCGATGGTACCGTAAATACAGGAAAAGTCTGGAGCTTTACGGTTCCGCCGATAACAGCCTATGCTCCGTTCCCTGCCGATGGCCAAAATTTTGCAGCAATAGATTCAATTCTAAGCTGGTCGGCAGGTTACGGTTCAAAACTGCATTATATCTATTTTGGCGACAATTTTGACGACGTAAACAGTGCGACCGCAGGAGCTCCAAATCCATCTACAACTTTCAATCCGGGACCACTTGAATACAATAAGACTTACTACTGGCGTATTGATGAGTTTAATCCCCCGACCACGCTCAGAGGTGAAGTCTGGAGCTTTACGACGACTCAGCCCGGTTTGGGAACGGCTATTATGAGCAGGTGGGAGAACATCTCATCAACCGACATAAACACGCTCAAGAGCAGTTCGAAGTATCCGAATAATCCCGATGTTACCGAGACGGTTGACAGTTTCCTTTGGGATGGAGCTGATCTGAGCAGTTACGGAGCACGGATTGAGGGTTGGGTATATGCCCCTGCCACTGGTGATTATACGTTCTGGCTGGCAAGTGACGACCAGGGTGAGTTGTGGCTTAGTACAGATGACGATTCCAGCAATGCAGAGTTGATTGCGTATGTAAAGGATTCGCCTACCGCAACCAGCGGCTGGACCAATGTTAATGAATGGACCAAATATGCCTCACAAATGTCGGAGCCCATTCCGCTTGTTGCCCGTGAGAAATACTACATCATGGCCATCTGGAAGGAAGAAGGTGGTGGCGACCACTGTCATGTGGCCTGGCAAGGCCCCGGTATTCCGGATATCACAACCATTCCCGGTATGAATCTGTCGCCATATGAACCGATGAGTGCTTTTGGCGCCAAGCCTGCAAACCTTGCTACCGGTGTGACTCAAACTCCTGTTCTTCAGTGGAAGCCGGGACTTCAGGCTGCATCGCACGAGGTTTATTTCGGTGCCGACGAAGCTGCTGTGGCCAGCGCTACTAAAGCATCACCGGAGTACAAGGGCAGCAAAGCGCTTGGTGAAGAGAGCTTCGTGCCGGGGAAACTGCCCTGGGAGAGCACATTCTACTGGCGAATCGACGAAGTTAACGCTATCAATCCAGACAGCCCGTGGATAGGCACCGTCTGGAGCTTTACAACGGCCGACTTCCTAATCGTGGACGATTTTGAAGCCTATGATGCCGGCGAGAATCAGATATGGTACGCCTGGAAAGATGGACTCGGCTATGGAGCACTTGGCGTCGATCCTTACTATCAGGGTAACGGCACAGGTGCGGCGGTAGGCGACGAAACCTCTCCTTCTTATACCGAGGAAACCATAGTTCACGGCGATGCTCAGTCTATGCCGATTTCCTACGATAACAATAAGCAGGGCTATGCGAAATATTCAGAGACGGAGAAGACGTTGGTTGAAGCACGTGACTGGACAGAGGAAGGCGTTGCGAATCTGTCGTTGTGGTTCAGAGGTTACCCGGCTTCAACCGGAAGCTTTGTCGAAGCCCCGGTCGGCACTTACACAATGACCGGCTCCGGCGCGGACATCTGGGCCGTTAACAGCGTGGAAGCTGATGAGTTCCATTTTGCGTATAAGATGCTGACTGGCGCCGGCTCGATTACCGCCAGGGTCCAGAGTATCGATAACACAAACGTCTGGGCGAAGGCCGGCGTGATGATTCGAGAGACCCTGAACCCGGACTCTGCGCACGCCTTCGCATGTGTTACACCTGGCTCGGGTGTTTCCTTCCAGCGACGTCCCGGAACGGGCCAGACCAGTCTCGATACGACGACCGCCGCGATAACTGCACCATACTGGGTGAAGATCGAGCGTGATCTGGCCGGAAACTTTACGGCGTACACTTCAGCCAACGGCTCGACGTGGGTGATGCAAGGCGTATTTGAGACCATCCAGATGGGCTCGAACGTCTATATCGGTTTGGCAGTGACCAGCCATGATGCCGCTCTGACGTGTCAGGCCGTATTCACTAACGTTACGACTACCGGTAATGTCAGCGGGCAGTGGACAAGCCAGGATATCGGTGTAACCAGCAACGATGCAGAGCCGCTCTATGTGGCGGTCTCCAACAAAGCCGGCACACCGGCGGTGGTTGTCCATGACGATCCGGCCGCCGCGACCATAGGTACTTGGACCGAGTGGGTGATTCCGCTGCAAGTTTTTGCAGATCAGGGCATTGTCCTGACCGATGTAGACAGGATCGCAATCGGCTTGGGTACTAAGGGCAACATGACAATCTCCGGCGGTTCTGGCAAGTTATTCATTGATGATATCAGGCTGTATCAACCGGCTCCCGAACCCGAACCAGAGCCTTAATCCGGAGTTTAGATTGTCATAGCCTTTAATAAGGGCTGATAGCAATAGACAATTGATTGAAGTCAAAACGAGGCTCATATCGACATAGTTCGATATGGGCCTCTATTTTTTTACTCATAATTGTTACACCACCGCCAAACTAATGTTTTAATCGCTTTCTGCCGGGTTGTTTCGCTCTGTGATGCTCAGGACTTGATCGACCTCGACGTTTCTCACGACGTCCAAACCACCCCCGATCCAGCGGACTTCGACTCGGTCGACCCGGTCACGTTTACCCAATCCGAAATGCAGGCGCGTTCCGTAATGGCTCTGGTACCCACGTCCGCTGTGTACTTCGTCAATCTGTGTCAGATCCCCCGCTACCACCTTGACGCGCGCGCCCACGCTGTCACGGTTGGTCTTGACTCCTTGCAAGCGGATTTGAATCCAGTGGTTCTCGTTGGCCGAGTCGTTGCGGAGGATGGTGGGTTCCCGCCGCGAATTGAGGATGACCACGTCGATGTCGCCGTCGTTGTCGAGGTCGTCGAAACCCGCCCCGCGGCTGCTGAGGTTCACCTTCAACCCGTCCCCACATTCGTCCGACACGTCGACGAACTTTCCATTGCCGGTATTAAGCAGGAGGATGTTCCGCTGGTGATAGGTCGATGCATCATCAAACTGCTCGATATTGACCTGTAGGTGACCGCAGGCGACGAAGATGTCGCGGTCCCCGTCGTTATCAAAATCCACGAAACCATTGCCCCAGGTGACGTTGTTAAGTGTTCCGGCTCCCGCTCCGGTCACGAACGTAACGTCTTCAAACATCCCATTGCCCAAGTTCCTATACAGCGTAGATTGTTCCTTCTGATAGTTAGTCAGGTAGAAATCCAGCCAGCCATCGTTGTCATAATCCCCGCAGTCAACTCCCATGCCAGCTTGCGCTTGCCCGCCTGCATCATACGCCACACCGGCCAGAAGTCCAACTTCCTTGAAGTGGCCATTACCGTCATTCCGAAAGAGATAATTAGCCCAGACGTCGTTGGCTATAAAAATGTCGGTGTCATCGTCGTTGTCATAGTCGCCGCAGATCATTCCCATTCCCCATCCTGCCTGAGTGTTTACTCCAGATTCTGCGCTGACGTCCGTAAACGTGCCGTTTCCGTTGTTGCGATAGAGGGTATCGGGAACCGGCCGGTAGTACCGGGGAACGGCATACATGAGTTTCGTTATGGCTTGTACTTTGGCATGAGTATCATTCGAGAACTCAAGGTAATTGGCCGCGTATAAATCCAGATCGCCGTCCCCGTCCATGTCAAGGAAGCACGTCCCCGCCCCCACTTTTTGCCCATTGCCCACTCCCGCTTCATTCGTAACATCGGTAAAAGTGCCATCCCCGTCATTCCGGTACATGACGTTTGGCCCGTAATTGTTAAGATAGATATCCGGATCGCCGTCATTGTCGTAGTCAGCGACGGCCACTCCAAGCCCGTAGCCAGTGTCGCCAACTCCGCTCTTTTCAGTCACATCGGTGAATTTCCATTTCCCATCGTTGCGATAGAGCACATTCTGTGGCGAAACTCCGGATTGTGTGCCCGGCAGCGGTGAGCCGTTCAGGAAGTAAATGTCCACATCTCCGTCCACGTCATAGTCAAAGATCGCCAGGCCGGCACTCACTGTTTCCATGATGTAGTATCTACCGGAGCTACCATCTGTGTGTTTGAAGGTTATACCGGTCTTTTTTGTGATATCGCTCAGTTGAATGGGGCACTTCGCTCTGGCTGAGCAGAGTGAGCCTACACATACCAGACCCATAATGGCTGTAAACTGTAAGATGGGTCGGCCGTACCAGCCTGTTTCAAAAGTAGTCATACTATCTTCTTTTTTGAATCTGGTCGTATATCTGCCGAAAGGTTGCATTGTTGGATTCAAGCTCGATTGCCTGTTTGACCGCCAGCAGCGCGTCCTCGATACGATTCATACGCGTCAACAGCGTCCCGGCACACATATGATATTGAGCATTTTCGGGCACGAGCTGTATTAGTTGCTCACAAATCTTAAGTGCCTCTTCGTTCCGTCCATTTTGCTGATAGAGGGTCATAAGTTCCTCTCGGCACTCTGTGTTGGCCGGATCAAGCTCTGCCGCCCGCAGCCAATGCTTCTCGGCTGTCTGCCGCCGGCCGTGCTCGTAATACACTATGCCGGCATTTGTGTGGATTTTAGCCGCGTGACGGCGAGACTTAACCTGAAACTTCTGGTGCAGAACGTAGTCCCTCTTATCCGGTAATGTCTGCCAGTCGCGGGCTTTCATCTCCTCGAACTTCTTACGGTACTTGGCCGCCTCGTCCTCCTGCCCTAATCGTGCGGATGCAGAGACAATCCCGTAACATGCATCTGTGTAATTGGGATTGATTTGCAAAGCCGTCATATAGCTCTGCTTAGCCTGTTCGTACTGTTGTAACTGCTGGTATGCCTGCCCCAGCAGGTAATGATTTTCAGCCGATTCCGGGGAAATCCTGACCGCTTTCTCGAATGCGGCGAGGGATTCCCTTGGTTTGGCCAGGCCTCTCAATGCCCGTCCCAGTTGACTGTGAATACCGGGCATTAAGGGGTCTATTTTCAGTGCTTTTTGTGCAATTGCCAACGCTCTCTCGAACTGGCCTCTCTCCACTGCTGTATAGGCCATACGTTCATAGCTGCCGGCCCGGTGAGGCTCCAACTCGGCACATTTCTCCCAGCATTTCATCGCCTCGGCCGTCTTGCCCAGCTCCACATAGACATCTCCCATCAGGCCGAGGGGATCTGCACTTTCGGGGAAGTCCTCAACAAGGCGGTTCAGTACCGCGATTGTTTCCTGCTCCAGTTCTTCTTCCGTATACTGTCTTTGTTCGGCCGATATGACTCCGACAGCAGGTGTATTGGGCAGTTTTGCCGCAGATTGGGAAGAACTCATTCCACCGGCAACAGGCGTTTTTACTACCTGTTGTGCCTGCTGTGGGCCTTCTCCCGAACCGTCCCTCGTGTGCCAGAATGACCTCGTAATTAAGATTCCCAGAATCACCGCACAGCAAGCTCCTCCAAGGATTAGAAGCCGAATATTTCGTTTTCCGGTGTTTCGGGCAGTCCCTTGATGCGAAGGGGGTTTATTTCGTCGGTGTTTCTTGTTCCCTTTCCGCTTTTTCATCTAAGCTGAAATTTCCCATATTAAATGCTTAGTTACGCCGCTAAGCCTAATTTCCATTAGAATATCAAACCTATCTCGAAAAGTCAAGTTTTCCAGCTAATAGCTGCTTAAAGGGTTTTTTCTCTGATAGGACGAAATAGGTAATCTTTCGAATTATTTTCTTGACGCAAATGTATTTAATATGGTATAAATAAGTTGTTGAAATCTGTAGGTATTTTACTACGAAGCAGGTAGAGTTTTATGGTCTATTTGATAATTTCACTTCTTAAATAATCGCCCGTTTAGGGCTTGAAAAGGAAGGAGGTGTCGTCAAATAGTAGACATTTCACTCGTTTTGGTATATGGCCAAAGTATGGTTATTTTAAACTTTTTTGAAGGAGGATTATTATGTGTAGAAAATTGATTTGTTTATTTACTTTTATTGTTGTGCTGAGCATAGCGGGTAATGCCTCTGCAGAACTGGTGGCTCACTGGAGGTTTGATGAGGGCTCAGGGAGAACTGCTTTTGACCTGGCGGGTGGTCACGATGGCACCCTCGAGGGTGATCCCCAGTGGGTAGCTGGGCAAGTAGGCAGCGGCGCGCTGGAATTCGACGGTGCCGGCGACTTCGTGAACTGCGGGAGTTCTCCGGACTACGAAATTCCCGTAAACATCACAGTGGCGTGCTGGATTAAGGTCGACGTATTCGATAAGACTTGGCAGGCCATCATCACCACGAGTGACAGCTCCTGGAGGGTACACAGGTCCGGCGACACAAACAACATTGCCTGGGGAACCACCGGTGTCGAACCGCTGGACCTGACGGGAACCACGGACGTGAGTACCGGCGATTGGTTTCACGTAGCAGCAGTATATAACGGCTCACAAAAACTCCTGTACATTAACGGCGAACTTGATGCTTCGTCGAACTCTACTGGCAACATAACTGCCAGCACCGTACCCGTATATATCGGTGACAACTCCGGGGCCACGGGCCGCTTCTGGGCCGGCCTCATCGATGATGTAAGGATTTACAACAACGTACTAACGCAGACTGAGATACAGTCTGCTATGCTTGGTGAAGGATTTCCTTATGCATCGGGTCCTGTCCCGGCCGACGGCTCGCTCTATGCCGATACATGGGCGAGCATGAGCTGGAGAGCGGGAGATTTTGCCGTCTCGCATGATGTGTACTTCGGCGTGAATTATGACGATGTCGATAACGGCACCAGCGATACATTCCAGGGCAACCAGGATCTGAATAACTCATATCTTGTTGTAGGCTTTCCCGGATTTCCTTATCCTGAAGGCCTTGTTCCAGGCACAACTTACTACTGGCGAGTCGATGAGGTAAACGAAGCTGATCCGAATAGTCCATGGAAAGGTCCCGTCTGGAGCTTTGCGGTTCCACCCAAGACTGCTTATACCCCGGTTCCGGCTGATAATGCCGAATTTGTCGACCTTAATGTAAAGCTTAGCTGGACGCCAGGTTTCGGTGCAAAATTGAACTATGTAGTCTTCGGCCAAGATTTCGGCGAAGTAAGCAATGCTGCCATGGGTGTTCCGAGCGGTCCTGCGAGTTACTCTCCAGGCCAACTTGAATTGGCCAAGACTTACTACTGGCGTGTAGATGAGTTCGATGGCGTCGGTACGTACAAGGGCGAAGTCTGGAGCTTCACTACCGAGGGTGCCGTTACCGGTCCGAATCCGGCTGATGGTGCCGTGGACGTGAAACCGTCGATGGTTCTTGGCTGGGTTGCGGGAGCCGTCGCCGAATCGCACGAGGTGTACTTCGGCACGGACGCGGACGCCGTTAAGAACGCCACAACAAGCTCGCCTGAGTACAAGGGGCCAAAAGCCCTTGGCGAAGAGAGCTACGAACCCGGCAAGCTTACATTTAATACTACTTACTACTGGCGCATCGATGAAGTCAACAGCGTCAATGCCGATAGCCCCTGGCCAGGCAATGTCTGGAGCTTTACGACGGGCGACTTCTTTGTCATAGACGACTTCGAGGGCTATGATGCCGGCGATAACCAGATATGGTACGCATGGCACGATGGGCTTGGCTACGGTGCACCGGGTACTGCGGATTACTTCGCCGGCAATGGCACCGGCGCTGCAGTAGGCGATGAAACCACTGCTTCTTATACTG